>NZ_JBHZDH010000057.1:0-34832 GCF_042755925.1 Lysinibacillus sp. NPDC059133
ACGCATTTGAATTAGCTGTCCCAGTCCTTGTGTAATAGCCTTTTCAACAGCACAAAGTAAATCCTCAGGTGTAAGCTGTGGCTTTTCCTGTACAAGCGCTTGTTCAAGCGATAGTAGCTCTTGCATCGTCCATTTTTCTTCTAGTGGTACTTTACCTGCTAATTGCTCTTTTGCCTTACGATACGCTTCAATTAATGACCAATTAATTTCAATAGATTGCTCGACGTTATCTAAGTCCTTAACATAAACCATCACATCAATTTTGCCACGTGACAAAGCTTTTGAAATTAATTTCTTCGCAAAAATTTCTGCTTCAAGCCATTCTTTCGGGAATTTTGCATTAATTTCTAAAAATCGATGGTTGACCGAGCGCATTTCTACCGTTAATTGAAAGTCTCTTGTTGTTGTGACACCTCTGCCAAAACCAGTCATACTACGCACCAAGGTTCGTCACACCCTTCTTTGCATACTGGGATTATTATAACATAAGCTCTGTCATTTATGACGTGTCTCTCCGTAAAAAATTAGATCAATTTCGCCTTGGCGTAATCGCGTCCGGAGGCTCTATCTTCATTCAGTAGGTGGATAAACACCTACTGAATGAAGATAGAGCAAAAGTTAATTCTACCACATATGAAGCTATATTTTAATATTCACCTAAAAAATGCTATGATAAACATAAGAAAAAACTCATCACCAAAAGAAGAGCTGAACTTTGGTAAAATTTATGCCATGTCCAGAAGTTGATTGAAGTAGAGACTGGGCGACTCCTAGGGAATCAGCAATAGAGGAACGAAGGCTAAAACCATCACTTCCTTTGATAACGCCTTCGTGACCAGCATCGTGCCGCTTTCGCGCAAAAAACATCTGTTGGCCCGAGACCCTGGAGCGAAGTGAAGCGGCTCATCGGACGCCCCCAGGAAGCTTTGCTCTGTGCGAAAGCGAAGCGTCAGCAACAAAGCGCCCAGCCGGAACGGAAATCAACCACACACTTTGGTGGAAAAGCTTGCTACTCTATAGTAGTAACTACTACACGAATTTTAGAGTGTAAGCTAATGCACCATTAAAATAATAAATACGAAAGTACCAAGGATGCTTATATCGTTGGAAAGAGGAATTCATATGGCATTTGACGGCTTATTTACTTATTCAATGACAGCCGACCTACAACAATTAGTAACAGGTCGGATTACTAAAATACATCAACCAAACGCCCAGGAGGTTGTTCTACATATTCGTGCGAACGGAAGCAATCATAAATTACTTTTTTCGATTCATTCTTCTTACGCACGTGTTCACCTTACTGAGCATTCTATTGACAATCCAGCAGAACCCCCGATGTTTTGTATGCTGTTGAGAAAGCATATAGAGGGTGGTTTTATTTCTTCTATTAAACAGCACGATTTTGATCGCATTATAATAGTAGAAATCGAAAGTAAAAATGAAATTGGCGACCCTATTGTAAGGGAGTTACATGCTGAAATCATGGGCCGTCACAGTAACCTGTTGTTAATAGATAAGGAACAGGGAAAAATAGTCGACAGCTTAAAGCATTTACCACCATTTGTGAATAGTTTCCGTACAGTTTTACCTGGTCAGCCTTATATTGCACCGCCCGCACAGAATAAATGGCACCCCTTAGCAGTAACTGACGAACAGATAACAATGTTTTTCTCAGAACCAAAAACAGCTAAGGAAATTGTTTCGCAATTTACTGGTTTCTCACCTATACATGCTGAGGAATTATTATTCCGATTTACAGACACAGTTGATCGTGTAAATGGCTTTAAAAATTTTATAGCTTCCTTTAATAATGGTGGGGCAAAACCAATGTATGTCATCGCAAATAATAAGACTTACTTTTCGCCAATTGCTCTAACACATTTACAAGGGGATGTAACGCTTTATCCGAATGTCCATGAGCTTCTTGACCGCGTATTCTTTGCCCGAGCTGAGCGTGACCGTGTCAAACAGCAGGCTGGTGATTTGGAACGATGGCTGCAAAATGAAATTGACAAACTTCTATTAAAAACTAAAAAGTTAAATAAAGACTACGAACGCGCATCTAAGCTAGATCAGTTCCAATTATATGGAGAATTACTGATGGCGAATATTTACGCGTTTGAAAAAGGTGTAAAGGAAGTATCCGTCACTAACTATTATAGTGAAACTGGAGATGAAGAAATCACCATTCCAGTGAGTGAACGTAAAACACCTATTGAAAATGCTCAAAGCTATTTCACAAAATACACAAAAGCAAAAAATGCCCTTATTATGGTTCAAGAACAGTTAGAAAAAACGAAGGAAGAAGTAGCTTATTTTGAAATGCTTGCTCAACAAGTACAACAAGCTTCTCCTGGAGATATAGAAGAAATTCGCGAAGAATTAGCAGAGCAAGGTTATTTGAAATTACGTCATGCAAGAAAAAAGAAAAAACAAACGAAACCGGAGCCTGAACGTTATGTCTCTTCTACAGGTGTACCGATTTCTGTTGGGAAAAATAACAAACAAAATGACATGCTTACATTTAAAATGGCTAAACGTACAGATATCTGGCTGCATACGAAGGATATTCCTGGCTCACATGTTGTCATCCATACAAGCGAACCTGACGAAACAACATTACGAGAAGCCGCAACGCTTGCTGCCTATTTTTCAAAAGCAAGAGACTCTTCCTCTGTTCCAGTAGATTACACAGATATTCGTCAAGTAAAAAAACCAAATGGCGCTAAACCTGGTTTTGTTATTTACTTTGAACAAAAGACTGTATACATCGATCCAGATGAAGCTGTCATTTTACAATTAAAAAAACAGTCTTAAAGGGTTGGAATACGATACGAATTGTATCGTGTTCCTTTTTTATGGAGATAACCACGTAATCTGTACTATACATCTATTGATTATAGTAACACTAAAAAAACTTGTGATTAATCCGAACTGTTTATTTCGTGCGTTATTGACTTCTTCCTTTCTGAATTGCTAAATTTAAGTAAAAAAGCAAATAGCATTTCAGAAAGGACGTATCTTTATGTCTGTAGGCAAAAAATTAAGCTTTGGTTTTTTCACCATCATCCTGACCTTAATTATTTCATTGGTGATTATGTATATTCAATTCTCAAACATTGATAAGAAGGTAGAAAATGCGCTAGAAAATCGTGTAGCTTTAGTAGAATTAGCTCATAATATTCAAACTGAACGAGCAATGCAAGGTCTTTACATTCGGGCAATACTCATCGAAGACACAGCAGCTAATAAAGATAACTTTACAAAGCATGCAAGAATGCTAGACGAGCATATAAAAGAGATGATGGAAAAATCTGATTCATCCGAAATGGAGACTTATGCAAAAGATCTAAATACATATAATGAAGCTTTTAACAAAGCAGCTGAAGAAGCACTAGCACTTCATGATGCCGAAAAATTAGAAAAAGCGATACAAAAAGTTAATGGCGATGTCCAACAAGCAAATACAGATTTGTTAGCAGTATCAGAGAAAATCGTAAGTTATCAAAAAAGACAACTTGATATTGTCACGAAAGAATCTAAACAAGCAGTGTCCAATTCACAAACAATCTCAATCATCGCTATCTTCATTGGTGTAATACTTGGAGTGTCACTGATGTTTTATGTTCAGCGTACAATTTCACGACCTTTAAAATCTGTAGTTATGGCTGCCAATAATATTGCTAATGGCGAATTATATCATCAAGATATTTCCCATCAATCTAAAGATGAAATTGGACAGCTATCTACGGCATTTAACGTAATGAAAAGTAGCTTACGAGGTTTATTAACACATATTCAAGGCAATGCGGAACATTTATCAGCTTCTGCTGAAGAACTATCCGCCTCTATCGAAGAGATTTCTGCTTCTGCTGATGAGATTACTGTACGAATTAACGGGACAGCAAATGCGGCATCTACCGCTACAATTGCTGCTAATGAAAGTGCACATGCAATGGATGAAACAGCCGTAGGTGTACAGCGTATAGCAGAGGCTACTCAACAACTCCACCAAAGCGCAGTGACAACAACTGAATTGGCGAATAACGGTAATAGTACAGTTGATGAAGCGCAACAACAAATGAACGTGATTTATGATTCTACCCAAACGATTAACAATCTCGTTCAAAAATTAAGTAAGCAATCAGAAGAAATAGGCAGAATCACTACAGTCATTACAGCCATCACAGATCAAACGAATTTATTAGCGCTAAACGCTGCAATAGAAGCTGCACGTGCAGGTGAACATGGTAAAGGCTTCGCTGTCGTAGCTAACGAAGTTCGTAAGCTAGCCGAAGAATCAAAGCAATCAGCCAATCAAATTATTACCTTAACACAAGAAATCCAAGAAGATACCCAAAATGTAGAAAAAGCTGTCGAAGATGGGCTACAATCTGTTACAGATGGTGTAAAAATCATTGGGGATGCTGGCAACTCTTTTGAAGCAATCGTAAAAGCAATCAATATGATGACAAATCAAATAGAAGACATTTCAGCTACTTCTGAAGAAATATCTGCAAGTGCTGAACAAGTAGCAGCCTCTGTTGCAGAGATTGCTCATGGTGCTTCTTCTAGCGCAGCCAATACACAGATCATTGCCGAAGCTAGTGAAGAGCAAGCGGCGACCATGCAACAAGTAAATCATGTTGCTACAGATTTAAGTGAGAAATCCTCGGACTTACAGACCCAAATTAATCAATTTAAACTTTAAACACGCAAGCAGAGAATTTCGATTAAAGAAATTCTCTGCTTGATTTATGTTCAGTCATCATTCCTGATAGCAAAAGCATGAGTGCAACAGGGCGACAGTAGTAGAGTCGAACATCATATAGGGACTAAAATAAACCTTCGCTCTTACAAAGAAACGTTCACCTTAACTATTGCTACTAACTAAACTACTCTACTGTTTATTTTTAGGAAAACCACCATTTCGAAATTAAAATATGGTAAAATTGACCACATAAGAAAATAAGTAATTTTCTACTCATTAAGTTCTACTTACACATTTTTTAGTAACTATATGTAGAAGCTTTCCACCTTAGCAAGACAAATGAACTTCTACATAAAACAACATCATAGAAGTATCTAAAATCAGGTATGTTTTTCCATACAGTATAAGCTCAATCCTACAAACATATAATTGATTACATGCAACGCTTTTTTATACATTATTGAGTATTCAAGTAATGTGTAAATTATTTCAAAAAAACATATTCACCTAAAACACCATACATTTATTCTCTAAGTAAGGCACATTTTTTCATGCATATACTCTACTTCTTCTTTTTTCTAGCTTATTCCGGATAATCTTAAATAAATACAAAACAAGTTTCTTATATATCATTAATAGATAAAAATATTCATTCTTTGAGATTATTATTTACAAAAAAACACCTTTCCGAGAATCAAAATTACTCGGTTTTGCGATGATTTTCTACAAATCCACACAAACCACTTATAGCACCAACACCATGACTTTTGACTCATTTTCAAAATAACAATAATATTATCTAAAGAATATGAATTTTCGGTATAGTAAATCATTTCTCTATTTTTATTTTATTTTTGATATTCAGAACAAATAAACATCAAATTATTATTATGAAAGCGCTTTTATCCTTTAATGTGATGAATAGAAAAAAATTATTATCCTCTTAAATGTCAGATAATACTATATAAATTTGAATCTTTTTTATTTTGTACACAATGATTTTTTGGTATATTAAATAAGAGCTTCAAAAAGGCTTAAAATTGTATAAGGGGGATTCACATGATTAAAAACAAAAAGTTTTTATTATTAACTGTCCTTGCAGTCTTCTCATTAGTATTAGCTGCATGTGGCTTCGGCGGTGATAAGTCTGATAATTCTTCATCTTCAGACGGTAACAAAGATACTGGCTCAAAAGCTAAAGAGCTTAATGTAACAATCTCTTCAGAACCACCTTCTTTACACCCAGGACTTGCATCGGATACTGATTCTAGTGCAATCTTAACTAACATTTTTGAAGGTCTAGTTGTTGTAGACCAAAAAGGTACTCCTACTCCAGGTATGGCTGAGAAATGGGATATAAGTGATGATAAAAAGACTTATACTTTCCATTTACGTGACGCAAAATGGTCAAATGGTGATTCAGTTGTAGCAGGTGACTTTGAATACGCTTGGAAATGGGCGTTAAATCCAGAAAATCTTTCACAGTATGCTTCTATTTTCTACCCAATTAAAGGGGCTGAAGCATACAACGAAGCAGGCGGTTCTGCTGATGCTGTTGGTGTCAAAGCTGAAGATGACAAAACTTTAGTCGTGACTTTAGAAAACCCAACTCCTTATTTCCTAGAATTAACAGGATTCAAAACTTATTTACCAATTAACCAAAAAGTGACTGAAGCTAATAAAGAATGGTACGCAGACGCAGGTAAAGATTACGTAACAAATGGTCCTTATAAATTAAGCGATTGGAAACATAGCGATTCTATCGTTCTTTCAAAAAATGAAGGTTATTGGGATGCATCAAATGTTGACGTTACTACTGTCAATGTCGCTATGATTGAAAAAGAGTCAGTTGTTGCTACTAACTTTAAATCTGGCTCGCTTGACTATATCGGTAAACCATTCTCAACAGTAGACCTTAATGCAATTGATGAATTCAAAAAAGATGGTTCTTTAAAAATCAAGGACGAAGCAAGTATTTATTGGTATAAATTCAATACAAAAGATAAAATTATGTCTAATGCAAATATCCGTAAAGCTCTTACTCTAGCAATCGATCGTCAAACATTAATTGATAACGTAACTAAAGGTGAGCAAAAACCGGCTCTAGGTATGGTTCCATTATCAGTTCCTGGATTTGAAGAAGACCGTGGTTACTACAAAGATAATGATGTTGAAGGAGCAAAAGCTGCTCTTGAAGCTGGAATGAAAGAACTTGGTATTAAAGACCCTAAAGATATTAAAGTTAACATTTCATATAACACTTCTGAAGGGCATGCAGCAATCGCTCAATATGTTCAAGAAGAATGGAGTAAAAAACTTGGTATTTCATCTCAGTTAGATAACTCAGAATGGCAAGTTTATTTAGAAAAATTAAAAACTGGTGACTATCAAATCGGTCGTATGGGCTGGGTAGCTGACTATATCGACGCATATACATTCCTTGAAATGTACGATACAGCTAAAAACGGTAACAACCAAACAGGCTGGGAAAATGCTCAATACAAAGATTTATTGAAAAAAGTAGTTGCTGAGGTAGACGAAGCTAAACGTCTTGATTATTTAAAACAAGCAGAAGCAATTGCTATGACAGAATTCCCAGTTGCACCTATTTACTACTACACTCACTTATCTGTAGTTCAAAAAGGTATCGAAAACTTAGATACGAATCCAACTGGTGACATCCACTTTAAAGACGTAAAGATTAAAGATTAAATAATTTGTTAACAATTTCTTTTTAAGCTCTAAGCTGAGAGCTGCCTCGTAGCCCTTGCGGCGCGAGTCAGCTCTTTTTAAAATACGAAAGCACTAATTTGTCAGATAATTGACAAATAGAAGGAGGAGTTTTATGTGATTAAATATATTTTGAAAAGGCTGATGTATATACTTCTCGCGCTTTTCGTCATCGTAACGGCTACGTTTTTCTTATTGCGTCTTGCCCCAGGTAACCCTTTTGCATCTGAGCGTAATTTCCCTCCTCAAATAGAGGAAAAGTTAAACGAAACGTATGGATTAAATAACCCTTGGTATATTCAATACAAAGATTATTTAATCGATGCGGCCACTTTTAATTTCGGTGAATCTATGAAATATAAAGCGCGTTCAACGAATGATATGATTGCAGAGGGTTTCCCTGTATCTTTAACTTTAGGAATTGAAGCAATGCTGCTAGCGATTGGATTTGGTGTATTAATCGGTGTAATTGCTGCGCTTTATCATAATAGGTGGCCAGATTATTTGGCAACGACCTTTGCGGTGCTCGGAATTTCCGTTCCATCCTTTATATTAGCTGGACTCATGCAGTATTTCATTGGATACAAACTTCAGTTATTCCCGATTAGTGGATGGAAAGGCTTTAGTTATAGTATATTGCCAGCCTTCGCTATTGCATTAACGCATATGGGCTTTATTGCTAAATTGACACGTTCAAGTATGCTTGAACAAAATAATAGTGATTATGTAAAAATGGCTCGTGCAAAAGGTTTAGGCAAATGGACGGTCGTCTTCCGCCATACTTTACGTAACGCCCTTTTACCAGTCGTTACTTATTTAGGTCCATTAACTGCTGCTGTTGTTACAGGTAGCTTCATTGTAGAGCAAATTTTTGCGATACCTGGATTAGGTAAACACTTTGTGCAAAGTATTACGAACCGTGATTATACAGTTATTATGGGGACAACTGTGTTCTACTCAATCATTCTTTTATTTGCGGTCTTCATCGTAGATATTTTATATAGCGTGATTGATCCGCGAATTAGACTGAAAGGAGCGAAAAAGTAATGACACAGCAACAAATCGAAAAAGATAAGTTTAAAATTGTTGGCGGAAATCATGAAGCAACTGAAAAATTAGCTGATAAATCTGTCTCCTTTTGGAAGGAAGTATTTATTCGTTTTTCACATAATAAAATGGCGATTTTCGGTTTAATAGCTTTAATAATTATTTTTTTAATGGCTATGTTCGTGCCGATGTTGTCACAATACCACTATAAAGAGCAATTAGGTGTTTTTAATGCCCCACCATCATCAGAATTTTGGTTTGGTACAGATGATTTAGGTCGAGATGTTTTCGTTCGAGTATGGGCTGGCGCTCGTATTTCTTTATTCATCGGGTTTGCTGCTGCAATTATTGACTTGATCATTGGTGTATTATGGGGAAGTATTTCTGGTTTAGCAGGTGGTCGTGTTGACAATATTATGATGCGTATTGCCGATGTTTTAACAGCTGTTCCTTACCTTTTAGTTGTTATCGTACTTTTAGTAGTATTACAACAAGGTATTCTACCAATGATTATCGCTTTGTCCATTACAGGTTGGATTAATATGGCCCGTATTGTTCGCGGTGAAGTATTATCTATTAAAAATCAAGAATATGTTTTGGCTGCACGTACTTTAGGTGCAAGAACAGGACATTTAATACTAAAACATTTAGTGCCAAATGCACTTGGTGCAATTTTAGTAACTATGACTTTAACAGTGCCATCTGCTATTTTTACAGAGTCTTTCCTTAGTTATCTAGGTCTTGGGGTTCCTGCTCCACAAGCCTCTTGGGGAACAATGGCTTCTGATGGAAATGGCGCGATTACAAATGCGCCTTGGCGTTTAATATTCCCTGCATTGTTCATTTCACTAACAATCTTTGCGTTTAACGCAGTTGGTGACGGCTTACGTGATGCATTAGATCCAAAACTACGTAAATAAGGAGGTGGCCGAAAATGAGTAAAACAATTCTAGAAGTAAAAGATTTAAAAATAAACTTTAAAACGTATGCAGGGCTTGTTCGTGCTGTTCGTGGTGTAAACTTTGACTTAAAAGAAGGCGAAACACTCGCGATCGTTGGTGAATCCGGTTCTGGTAAGAGTGTTACGAGTAACGCATTAATGAAACTAATTCCACAGCCACCTGGTATTTATGAGTCAGGACAAATTTTATTTAATGGCCGTGATTTAGTGCCTTTAAGTGATAAAGAAATGTCAAAAGTACGCGGAAATGAAATTGCAATGATTTTCCAAGATCCAATGACAAGCTTAAACCCGACGATGAAGGTCGGACGTCAAATAACTGAAGTTATTTTACAACATAAAAAAGTATCAAGAGCTGATGCTAAAGAACGTGCAATCGAACTTTTAACGCAGGTAGGTATCCCCTTCCCTGAAAAACGTTATAACCAATATCCGCATGAGTTTTCAGGCGGTATGCGTCAACGTGTTGTTATTGCCATCGCACTGGCGGCTGATCCAAAGCTTCTAATTGCCGATGAACCAACAACAGCATTAGACGTTACTATTCAAGCGCAAATATTAGAGCTCATGAAAGAAATCCAAAAAAATTCGAAAACATCTATCATTTTCATTACCCACGATTTAGGTGTCGTTGCAAACGTAGCCGATCGAGTTGCAGTTATGTATGCAGGTCAAATCGTTGAATATGGTACTGTTAATGATATTTTCTATAATCCTAAGCATCCTTATACATGGGGTCTGCTTGGTTCAATGCCAGACTTAGATAACGATAATGATGAGCTATTACGCACAATTCCTGGTTCACCACCAGATCTTACGAACCCTCCAAAGGGCGATGCGTTTGCCGCTCGTAATGAATTTGCAATGGCTATTGACTATGAGCAAGAGCCACCGATGTTCCAAGTAAGTGAAACACACTTTGCTAAAACTTGGTTGCTGCATCCTGATGCGCCAAAAATTCCGCTTCCAGATGCGGTTGCTAAACGTATTGAAGGATATTTAGCAAAGGAGGCACAATCAAATGACTAAATCGGGTGCAAAAAAAATTCTTGAAATAAAAAATTTAAAGCAGCATTTCGGTTCAGCAGGTAACCCTATTAAAGCTGTCGATGGTATTAGCTTCGATGTATACGAAGGTGAGACGCTTGGTCTTGTTGGAGAATCCGGCTGTGGTAAATCGACAACTGGTCGTTCCATTATCCGCCTGTACGACATTACAGATGGTGAAATTATTTTCGATGGTGAGAACGTCCAAGGGAAAAAATCTAAAAATGATTTAAAGAAATTTAATCGTGAAATGCAAATGATTTTCCAAGATCCATACGCTTCATTAAACCCTCGTATGACAGCTGGAGAAATCATTAGTGAAGGACTTACTATTCACGGTCTTTACAAGGATAAAAAAGAGCGTCGTGAAAAAGTTAATCAACTACTAGAGGCTGTTGGTTTAAACAAAGAGCACGCAAACCGTTATGCACACGAATTCTCTGGTGGTCAACGTCAACGTATTGGGATCGCTCGTGCACTAAGCTTAGATCCGAAGTTTATTATCGCCGATGAACCGATTTCTGCACTTGACGTATCGATTCAAGCGCAAGTTGTTAACTTATTAAAACAACTGCAAAAAGAACGCGGCCTAACCTATCTTTTCATTGCCCATGACTTATCTATGGTGAAGTATATCAGTGACCGTATCGCTGTTATGTACCGTGGTAAAATTATGGAAATCGGTAAAGCAGATGATATTTATAATCACCCTGTTCATCCGTATACAAAATCATTATTATCAGCAATTCCACTACCTGACCCAATATCAGAAAAAAGCCGACAACGTATTCCGTACAAGCATACGGAGGTTGACGATAGCGCAACATACCACGAAGTTGGCGATCAGCATTACGTTTATGGCACTGCCGATCTTGTAAAAACTTGGGTTGCTAATCGATAATAACCTTAACTCCTATCAACAGTAGTATAAACACTGTGATGGGAGTTTTTTTATTGCCCTAATACTTAAAAACTTACGTCAAATAGTAGTATTTTATTAAGCTTTTAGCATACTAAAAAGCTTGGACATATAACTTCTAACTCTATTATGAACCAGTTTCCATTGTTCTTTTCATTAATATGTTTCGCAATTCAGAAATATAAAAATTTGCAGTTTATTATTTAAAAACATATTCCTCTTTTACCATTAATATACTATAATGTAAATATTAAATATAAAGGAGAGATTAAATATGAAAAAGAGTATTAAGCTTATCATTTCTACTTTATGTCTCACTGCATTTTTAATTAGTGTCAGCACAGTATCTGCTTCTGCATACCCAGGTCCATGTCATAGTCCAAAGCCATGTGTTATACAGTCATAAATCCACTTCTTCTAGTGTAATTCGAGACTTGCAACTTATAGATACGTACATGCTATGTCTCACTTTTAATTTCACCCATTGGAGATTTTCCAACGGGTGTTTTTTATTATTAAACTAAATTGATAACTATTCAGTGATGAAAAACAGTCTTTCTATGTTGAAGAAAGACTGTTTTTCAATGATTAGCTTATTTTACTGGAGCATCTGCTGTTAATTCAATAGTTTGAAGTTCTGATTTTGTTTCATTTGCATAATCAATATTGTAATTTTTCACGCGTTTGTTTACTGGAACAAGCTCCGTACGGAAGTACATTGGCATTGTTGTTGCTGTTTTGCTCATATATTCTTGCCATGTACGGAATGCTTTTGAGCGGATTTTTGGATCCATTGCATCTTCCGAATCAATATTTTCTAACATTTCTGTTAAATCAGCAGAAACGAAACGACTCATGTTAAATTCTGCACCCTCACCATATAAACCTGACGGAGATGGGTTCGTACCTGTTTTCCATGCAGCCATATACATATCGATTTCTGGATCATCAGCCTCAACTTTATCATAGAAGCTGTTGAATTCAATTAAACGACCAGTAGTCAGTTCAACATTTAACCCAACATCCTTCCAATTTTGGAGATAGTATTGAGCAATCGCTTCATCTGTGTCTGAACCAGACATTGCTGCTAAACGAATAGTGAATTTCTTACCGTCTTTATCTTCACGGATTCCGTCTCCATCTACATCTTTATATCCCGCTTTATCTAGTAATTCTTTAGCTTTTTCAGGATCATAGTGATAGCCCTCTAACGTACCATCATAGTAAGATGCAAACACTGGTGGAATTAATGAGTTGGCTCTTACACGTAGACCTTGATAGAATCTTTCTCCAACAGATTCAATATCCATCGCATAGCCAACCGCTTGACGTAAATTTACATCATTCATTTTTGACTTCTCATCAAAAATATTTTTACGATTTGCTTTATCATATTTCCCTACTTTAAACCCTAAATAAGAGTATGACATCTCTGGACGACTTACAATTGCTATATTTGATAGATCCTTTATGCTATCATATTGATTTGTTGGGTAATGATCTGCAATATCATATTTCCCAGTTTTCAATGCTTCACCGATTGAACTTGAAGGAACAACTTCAATCACCACTTTATCTAACTTTGGCTTGCCTTTAAAATAATGTTCATTCGCTACAAGCTGAACAGACTCTCCATTTACAATTTTATCAATTTTAAATGCGCCAAGTGTTACAGGATTTTTACGAACTGCATCTGAGGCAATTAGGGCATCTTTAACAGGAATTGACTCTAGCTGATGCTTCGGTGCTGCATACCCCCATAACCCATCCCCAACTGAATAAATAGCTGGTGATACTTTCTTGAACGTAATTTCAATTGATTTTTCGTCGATTTTTTTAATACCGGAAATTGTCTTTGCTTTTCCATCATGATATTCTTGTGCACCGACAATATTTTGGAAGTCATCATCGTAGCGTTTTCCGTCGTAATCAGGATGACCAATAATTTCGTATGGATAAATTAAGTCCTCAGCTATCAAAGGTTTACCATCAGACCACTTAACGTCTCCTTGAATGGTAATCTTCGCCTTCTTATTGTCCTTATCAACTTCTAATTTTGCAATACCTGTATCTTTTATTAGGAAATCCCCATCCAATTCAAAAATTTCATTTTTTGCGTAATCCATGATTGAACTATCGTAAGCATCATCGGATAATTCCGGAATGAAAACACCTTTAAAAGGAGTGTCTGTTACAAGCGCTACCTTTAACGTACCGCCTTTAATAGCGTCGCCTTCATTTGTTACTTCCATGGGATACGCAGTTGTATCCTCTTTATTAGTTTCTGTTTCTGTTTGTGTCGGTTTGTCTTTGTTGCCATCCCCCGTTTTAGCTGCCTCTTTACCCTCGTTATTGCAGGCTGCCAATACAAACATCACTGCAAAAATAACGGATAGTAATAACCAATTTTTTTTCATCGTACATCCTCCCCTTCATCCAATTCTTTGTTTTGCGTCAGCTGCACGACGAAGTGCTTGACCGACGTAATTTATACCAAGCATCAAAATTAGAATTAATATTGATGCGGGCAACCATACCCACCATTTTTCTGATAAAACGATTGGATTTCTCGCATAGTTAACAAGAGTTCCTAAACTTGGTGTCGATGGCGGCAAACCAAAGCCTAAGAAGGACAATCCTGTTTCGATCCCAACGTTACCAGCAAAGTTCAACGTTAGTTCAACGATTAAAATAGAACTTAAATTTGGTAAAATGCCTTTAAACATAATAGTGAAATCACTTGTCCCCATTGTTTTAGAAGCACTTACATAATCCCTCCGCCCCTCCGATAGTGCTTTACTTCGGACTAAACGTGCGGTGCTCATCCATTGAAATAAGCTTATGATCAAAATCAATTCAAGAACACCATATTTTGGAATTATAGTTACAAAAACAATGATCACCATTAGATTAGGTAATGTCATAAAGAATTCAGTAATTCGCATAAACAAATTATCAATAAATCCACCGTAATAACCCATGATAATACCAAGACCTATCCCTGCAACACTAGTAATGACCGTAATTGCTAATGCTATTAAAATAGAATTTTTTGCCCCTATTACTAGCTGCCCCAGCATATCACGACCTGCTTCATCTGTTCCAAGTGTATAACCGTTTACACCAGGTTCCGTGTAGCGCTCCAACAGGTTAATTTTTAAAATTTCTTCTTGATTTAAAAGCATGGCAGCGACTAAAAATCCAATGATAATAAAAGTTATCCCGAAAAAGGATATCATTGCTAATTTATCTTTTTTAAACTCTCGTAAAACGACTTGTATCCCCGTCGGTGGAGAGTTATCAAATTTGACCATTTCGTTATTTTGTTGTTCCATTTGAATTCACCCTCTCCTTAAACATTATTTTAGTCGTTAGTCTATGCGGATACGTGGATCAACAATGCTCATTATAATATCAGACAGTAGACTACCTAATAATGTTAAGAAGCCATAAAGCATAACTAGTGCCGTAATAACACTATAATCTCGACTCATGATCGAATTGATAAACAACTGACCCATTCCTGGGAAACCAAAAATTGTTTCAATGAAAATAGAGCCAGCTAATAAACCTGTTATTGTAAACCCTAAAAAAGCTGCGATAGGTAGTAAGGAATTACGGAAAATATGTCTAGTGTAGACTTTTCGCATTGGAATCCCTTTGCTTCGAGCTGTTTTCACATAATCCTGTGTTTTTGCATCTATTATTTCCGAGCGTAAATATTGAATAGTGGCTGTTGTACCTAAAATAGCATACGAAATAGCAGGGAGTAGTAAATGGTAGATTTTATTCCAATAATATGCCATTGTACCGGAATCAAGTCCTACATCCACTGTTCCGCTAGTTGGGAACCACATGAGTCTATAACCGAATATATATACGAAAATGAGTGATAATACGAAAGTTGGTATGGCGTAACTTATAAAACTATACAGGGTGATAGATTTATCTAAAAATGATTCT
Organism: Lysinibacillus sp. NPDC059133; assembly: GCF_042755925.1. Lineage (NCBI taxonomy): Bacteria > Bacillati > Bacillota > Bacilli > Caryophanales > Bacillaceae > Lysinibacillus > Lysinibacillus sp. NPDC059133. The sequence goes on from NZ_JBHZDH010000057.1 coordinate 15,382, forward strand.
TGATAACGACCTGCCAACACCCCTAATGGAATCGCAATCAAATATATAAAGATTGCACTGAGTAATGAAAGCCAGAATGTATTTAATCCGCGCTCACCAATAAGTGTGGACACTGCAATTTTATATGTATAGCTTCGTCCGAAATCACCTTGAAAAGCGTTTGTAATCCAGTGGTAATATTGAACATACCAAGGGTCATAAAAACCTGCTTTTATACGAAGTTCCTCAATCCTTGCAGGGTCTGTCTCTGGTGTAATAAGCCCCGTAAATGGATCTCCTGGCATTTGTTTTGCCAATATGAAGATAAAAAGACTTAATACAAACAACTGAGGAATCATCAGTAATATACGTCTAACAATTGTTTTCCACATTTTATATACCCTCCCTTTCAATGTCAGACATCGCTACTTTATGCGTGTCCGAAATAGATTTTAATGGGTATACTTTGCCATGCTCGTCATAATATTTATGCTGTTCTTGTTGATAATTGGCCTCGACATTTTGACGTATTACTTTACGCTCTAAACGTGTTTCTGGCTCAATATTAGGAATAGCTGATAACAGGCGCTTTGTATAAATATGTTGTGGACTCGTGTATATATCATTTCGAGTGCCTGTTTCCACAAAGCGTCCTTTATACATGATAGCTATGTGATCACACATATGCTTCACAACACCTAGGTCATGCGAAATAAATAAATAACTGAGTCCAAATTCACTCTGAATGTCTTTCATAAAATTCAGCACTTGAGCTTGTACAGATAAATCTAGTGCAGAGACCGGTTCATCAGCAATAATCATTTTCGGATTACAAGCAACTGCACGGGCAATCCCAAGACGTTGCTTCTGACCACCTGAAAATTCATGTGGATACTTTAACAATACATCTTCAGACATACCTACTATCGCTAGTAACTCTTTAATGCGCTTACGTTCCTCTTGATCACTAAGCTTCATAAAATTTCGAATAGGCTCTGCTAAAATGTCTAATACACGTTTTCTAGGATTCATACTTGAATGAGCATCTTGGAAAATCATTTGAATATCTTTGTTATAGGCTGAATCACGATTTCTGCGCTGGTTAGTAACATTCTCACCTTCATAGAAAATTTGACCCGAGGTGATCTTCTCTAGACCTATAATGGCCTTCCCAGTTGTCGATTTTCCAGAACCTGATTCTCCTACTAAACCGTATGTTTTCCCTTTTTCAAATTCCATTGCAACGCCATCAACCGCATATACCTTATCGACTACTGTATTAAAAAAGCCCCCTCGAATTGGGTAATGAACATTTAAATCACTAATTTGCATAAAGCTCATACAGTCCCGCCTCCTTCTCCACCCTCTAATTGAAAGTGTTTCCAGCAGGTACATCTAACAAAATGTCCTGGTGCAATTTCATGTAATTGTGGTTTTCTTTCGTGTGCAGATGCATCAATCCACGGTATTCGCGCTGAAAATCGGCAACCTTCCCGTGGTAAATTCACCAGTGATGGTACCATACCTTGAATAACTTCAAGTCTTTCATTTTCACTATGTGTTTGTGGAATAGAATTCAATAACGAACGAGTGTAAGGATGTTTAGCGTTCGTAAATAATTCTTGAACAGGTGCTTCTTCTACTACTTCACCTGCATACATTACTGCAACTCGATCAGCTATTTCTGCCACAACGCCTAAATCATGGGTAATTAAGATAATACCTGTTTCAGTTTCTGACTGTAGTGCTTTTAGTAGGTCAAGTATTTGAGCTTGGATCGTTACATCTAAAGCTGTTGTCGGCTCATCCGCAATTAAAATGGAAGGTTTACACGACAGCGCAATAGCAATCACGACACGCTGCCTCATCCCCCCGGACAATTGATGAGGGAATTGTCTGGCCACACGCTCTGGTTTAGCGATGCCTACCTGATTCAATAATTCTAGTACTCTCTCCCCGCGTTGTTGTTTTGAGAGCTTTGTATGATACATTAGCCCCTCTGCAATTTGTTCCCCAATCCGCATTAAAGGATTAAGGGCTGAAAGGGGATCCTGAAAAATAAAACCAATATCATTACCACGCAAACTATTAAATTGTTCGTCATTCAGGCTCGTTAAATTTTGATTATTATAAAGAATTTCACCTTTAACTTTTGTATTTACAGGATTGTACAAGCCTACAACGGTAGTAGCTAATGTACTTTTACCACAACCCGATTCCCCAACGATTGCTAATACTTCATTCTTTTTAAGCGAAAGCGAGACATCATCTACAGCAGCGTGGTAAGTTTCTTTAATACGGAAACTTGTAGTGAGATTTCTAATTGTTAATAGGTCATTTGCTGTATTCAAACAATCTCCCCCCTCCTATATTCAATATTCTGAAAAATGATTATGTTTCGCTTTAAAATTTATTTCAGAATTATATTTTAATGAAAGATTTATTTACACCTCCAATAATATTTATGAACACCTTTACTATTTTTTACATTTTCATACAATCAAAACCATGATTGAATTGTCTGAAAATTAACTGTGATATTATTTTATCTGGAAATAATACATTAAATCAAGTGTATTTTTCTAAATATTATAAAGATACAAATAATTCAACTCCATACATCTTTACAAAACATTTTTATAAACTTAATTTTTTCTTTACTTAATTGTTTGTTCCTTTTTCAACCTTCTATCTAACCTCTTCTATTTTTATTATTTAAATATAATATTTTCGAATTAATTATGTTAATTTTATTACTAAAATATCTTTTAAATACCTAGATTATATTGATATAACAGGTAATAATAATAAAATTTCCATTTAAATAAGTATATGAATTTCTAACTATTTGTTTTTCACAAATAGTTTTCTCGTTTAAAGCGTTGAAAATTAAACACTAATTTCAATATACTGAAAAAGTAATTTTTTTTATTTCTTTTTTCTTAATCATTTACGTACATCTTGATTATATTCTTCCCCAAAAAATATTAGCTTTTTAAATAGTATATGCAAAAATAAAGGTAATATATTCTAAAAACTTCAAATTAAAGACTATTAAAATAGATTAATTATTCATTTATATGGAAGTATCTAACTGGTAATAATAATAGCTACTTGATGTAGCGAGGTTGATCTGCTCATTATTAGAAACGTAACTCTATACGTTGGTGCAGAAATGTCTATATTGTAAATAAAAAGAAAACAATTTATCATAAAACTATTAACGTACAATTTTCTCTTGATTATATGTAAGAAAGAAAAGGTGAAATGTATACATATGAAAAATCGCGTTGTCCAATTGCTATTTGTATTTACAATAGCAGTAATTATGATCATATTCTTAAATAAGTCTGTTATTTCCTTATATACCTTAATCGGCATACTATTACCTATCACAATTATAGGGATTTCCTTCGTTATCTTTATTGAAAATCGTTCCCCGCAAAGTACATTGGCTTGGTTTTTAGTATTAGCCATTCTCCCAGTTATCGGTGTACTTTTGTACTTGCTATTCGGAAGAAGTCGCTGGAGAAGAAAGAAACATTTATCTCGTTCAGAAGAAAAAAGGAAGTTATTCCGTGAAATTTTAGCAGGAAGAAGTTTTAATTTAGAACCCTCTTCCCCTTTAAATGAACGATCCACCTATTTGACCCAAGTTATACAAAAGTTTGGCGGTGGTCCTGTTGCTAATGATACAGCAACAAAACTCTTAACAAACGGAGATGAAACATTTACCGAAATCCTACAAGCGATTGAAAATGCAACACATCATATTCATATTCAATACTATATTTATCGCTCAGATGAAATCGGTACAACAATTCGAGATGCCTTAATAAGAAAAGCAAAATCTGGCGTGCTCGTACGCTTTCTTTACGATGGACTTGGCAGTAGTAAATTACGGAGGAGTTTCTTACAACCAATGAAAGAAGTGGGAATTGAAGTAGTTGAATTTGATTCTATTCTTTCACCGTGGCTATTAGAAACCGTCAATTATCGTAACCACCGTAAGATTGTGATTGTAGATGGGACAATTGGTTTTACAGGCGGGCTCAATGTCGGAGATGAATATCTTAGTCGTTCGAAGAAGTTTCCCATTTGGCGTGATAGCCATTTAAAAATAGAAGGAAAAGCCTTATATAAACTGCAGGCCATTTTCCTAGAAGATTTTCTCTATGCCACTAGTAGTTTAAATACTGAGTCTTGGAATCACTTTATGGATAGCACATACTTTCCAAGTCAAGGCGCTCATCAGGCAGAAGGTGCCGTACAAATCGTTGCAAGTGGACCTAGCTCAGAAGATACAAGTATTCGGAATGCTTTATTGAAAATTATGGGCTCTGCAAAAAAGTCCATTTGGATTGCTACTCCGTACTTCATTCCTGATCAGGAAACATTAACTTTATTACGTTTGAGTGCACTTTCCGGCGTAGATGTCCGTATTTTATATCCTGGAAAAGGCGATAGCATCATTAGTGATCAAGCATCCCAATCATACTTTACACCACTTTTAAAAGCGGGCGTCTCCATTTACCGCGTTAAAGATGCTTTTATGCATGCTAAGATTGTACTTGTTGATGATGAAGTTGCAACAATTGGTACAGCAAATATGGATATTCGTAGTTTTGAGCTTAATTACGAACTCATTGCTGTCCTATATGAAACTAAAACGGTTCTAGATATTAAAAATGATTTTGAACAAGATTTTAAAGACTCCATAGAAATTACATGGGCGTCATTTCAAAAGCGAAGTATTCAAAAACGCATGCTTGAATCTCTTACGCGACTCATTTCTCCGCTACTGTAAATTTAAAAGGATTCATACACAGTTTTGTGTATGAATCCTTTTTTGCTCTTTGGACGGTGGATGTCGATAAAAATGAAAAGTTGGGTGATAAAATGTGAAAGTTGGGTGATAAAACTTGAAAGTTTGTCGATAAAAATGAAAAGTTGGTCGATAATTCCTGAAAGTGTTTCAATAAAACTAAAAAGTTGGGATGTCATGTGAATTGGTTGATTTGCCGAAGAAGCCTACTTTATTTAGTTTGAGGCAATATTTTTTCAACAAATGAAAAGGTGGTATGAAAAAATTCATACCACCCTTTATTAAATCAATTATGCCTCGGCATAATTGCGTCCGGAATCGATTTTGTGCTTAGGCCTGCACGAGGGCCAATATGATGTTGGTCACTCAGTCGTGTGTTGTTGTTGTTGTTGCCGCTTCGCTTTCGCACAGATAAATTGCCACTGGACGTGGCGTTTTTAGACTGAGTTCCTTTATTTCAGCGGGTGTTTGAACACCCGCTGAAATAAGTTAAAGCTCTCCTGCTTTTAATTTTCCATGCCAGTCTTTTAAGAACGGAATATCTCCTTCTTGAATAGCGCCTGATTCATTAGCTGCTTCTATTAAATAATCGAAATTTGTTAGAGATACATATTTAATGCCCGCCTCATCAAATGCTTGTTCAGCACGTGGAAGATTGTAAGTGTAGACACAAACAACGCCCAGTACTTCACAGCCTGCTGCGCGTAAGGCTTCTACAGCTGTAATCGATGAGCCGCCTGTAGAAACGATATCTTCTACGACTACAACTTTTTGACCTGCTGCGTATTTTCCTTCGATTTGGTTACCACGGCCATGCTCTTTTGCTTTAGAGCGTACATAAACCATTGGTAATTCTAAAATATCACTTACCCAAGCGGCATGTGGAATGCCTGCTGTTGCTGTACCTGCTACGATTTCTGTTGTACTAAAGTTTTCCTTAATTAAAGATGCTAGACCGTTTGCTAATTGCTTACGAATTACAGGGTCAGAAATTGTTAGGCGTGTATCACAGTAAATTGGAGATTTAATGCCTGATGCCCATGTGAATAGTTCTGTTGGATTTAATTCGACTGCGCCTACTTTTAACATAGCGTGTGCGATTTCATTTTGTAATGTCATAGTTATGCCTCCCATAATTCACTTACGATTTTATATGCTGCTACTGGATCTTGTGCGCCTGTAACGGCACGTCCAACGACGATTAACGAAGAACCGTCACGTTTTGCGCCGTCTGGTGTTGCAATGCGCTTTTGGTCGTGCGCGTCGCCACCTGCTAATCGGATACCAGGCGTCACACGCAAGAAATCTTCACCACACACTTCAGCAATCGCTTTTGCCTCATGTACGGAGCAGACAACACCATTTAAACCAGCTTGTTTTGTTAAGCTTGCGTAATGTAATACAGATTCCTGTAGAGATAAAGCAATTTTTTGCTCTGCTTGCATTTGCTTTTCTGTTGTAGAAGTCAGCTGTGTTACGGCAATTAATGCCGCACGTTCACGTCCTGCAGGCGTACCGGCTTCAAGCCCCTCTAGTGCTGCCTCCATCATCGGACGTCCACCTGCCGCATGAACGTTGACTAAATCTACCCCTAATTTTGCTAGACCTTTCATAGCGGAGCCAACTGTATTAGGAATATCGTGTAATTTTAAATCTAAAAAAATATCATGCCCTAGATCTTTTACCTTGCGTACAATATCAGGCCCTTCCTGCATATATAATTCCATACCAATTTTCACGAAAAGAGGCTCGTTAAAGTACTTTAGAAAACTGAATACTTCTGTTTCTCCAGGAAAATCTAGTGCAAGTATTGGTTTTGTATTCATGAACGATGGCTCCTTCCGATAATATCTGAAATATGCTCTACTCCTAATTGATCGAGCTTTGCTGGTAGTTCATCAATTATATTTGGACAAACGAAGTGATCCACAAAGTTTGCTGTTCCAACAGCAACTGCCGATGCGCCGGCCGACATAAAGTCTATAACATCCTGCGCTTCTGTCACACCACCCATCCCAATAATCGGAATATTGACAGCCTTATACACCTCATAGACCATGCGAATCGCCACTGGCTTTACGGCAGGACCCGATAAGCCGCCTGTACCATTGGCAATCACTGGCTTACCAGTACGCTCATCTAGACGCATACCGATTAGTGTATTAATCATTGTAATGCCATCTGCACCACCCGCTTCAACAGCTTGTGCAATTTCTACGATATTCGTTACGTTAGGAGACAATTTCACGTATACAGGCACTTCAGAAACAGCTTTGACAGCTTTCACTAGCTCACGTGCAGTTGCAGGGTCTGTACCGAATTGAATACCACCACATTTAACGTTCGGACAAGAAATGTTAAGCTCTAATGCTTTAACATTTGGTGCAGTTGAAATACGACGTGCTACTTCCACGTAATCTTCTGTTTCCGTACCAGCAACATTTGCAATGATTGGCACATCATACGCTTCTAGAAATTTCAATTCTTCATTCATTACTTTATCGATTCCGGGATTTTGTAAACCAATGGCATTCAACATCCCTGCTGCTGTTTCTGCGACACGCGGAGTTGGATTGCCGGGACGTGTTTCCACAGTCGTAGCTTTAATCATAATAGCGCCGAGCTTTGATAAATCATAAAGCTGTGCATATTCACGTCCAAAGCCAAAGCAACCGGAAGCTGGCATTATTGGATTTTTTAAATCTAAACCTGGTAATTGAATGTTTAAACGACTCATAATGCCACCGTACCTTTCGGGAAAACTGGACCGTCAGAGCATACTTTGACATAGTCTTTTGCTACTTGATCTGTTGTTTTACATACGCATGCAAAACAAGCACCGATCCCACAGCCCATACGCTCTTCAAATGATAAATAACCTTCTTTTTCTGGATAAAAGCCTTCAAGTGCTTTTAACATTGGTAGCGGACCGCAAGAATAAAAGACATCAAATTCAGGTGCTCGGGACTCTAAAACATTTGTCACAAAGCCCTTTGTTCCTTTAGAGCCGTCAACCGTTACATAATGCGTTTCTCCAAGGGCACTGAATTCTTCCTCATAGAAGCATACATCTTCCGATTGAAAGCCTAGCACATGAATTGTTTTAACACCACGCGCGTTCAATTGCTTGGAAAGCTCATGTAATGGAGGTACTCCAATTCCTCCACCAACTAGTAGGGCTGTGCCTCCCTCTTTTACTGCTTCTACCGGGAACCCATTACCGATTGGACCAAGAACATTGACAAGCTGCCCTTCTCGATTTGTCGCTAACACTTTTGTTCCGCGACCCTCCGCACGATAAATCATTGTAAATTCGTTGTTGCCTTTATCTATGTTTGCAATACTTATTGGTCGACGTAAAAGCGGCTCCAATGAATCTGACACCTTTACATGGACAAACTGGCCAGGTGTCATATCCTGAACCAGTTCTCCACGAAGTGTCAATTCGAAAATGTTTGTCGCAATTTGCTTTTGAGAGACGACCGTCATTTTCTCTTGACGAATCATATTAATGTACTACCTCCGCTTTTGGCATTTGTTCTGCTGTGAATGTCATTGATTCAATAACTCGGACCATCGCTTCCGCTGTGTCTAATGAAGTTAAGCAAGGTACGCCATTTTCTACAGACTCACGACGAATTCTGAAGCCATCACGTGCCGGTTGCTTACCTTTTGTTAAAGTGTTGACAACAAGCTGTGCCTCACCGTTTTGAATTAAATCGATTAATGTTTGACCTTTTGCACCGATTTTGCCAACTATATCTGTGCGTACGCCTGCAGCTTCAAACGCTTTAGCTGTACCTTCAGTTGCGACAATACGATAGCCTACTGTTGAGAAGCGTTTTGCAAGTGCAATTGCTTCCTCTTTATCTTTATCGGACACTGTGAACAATACTGTGCCTTCTGTGCGAATTTCCATGCCTGCTGCAACTAAACCTTTGTAAAGTGCTTTTTCTAATGTTGCATCTTTCCCCATTACTTCACCTGTTGATTTCATTTCAGGCCCTAGTGTAATGTCAACACGACGTAATTTAGCGAAGGAGAATACTGGCACTTTCACGAAGACACCTTTTTGTTCAGGCGCTAACCCTGTTGGATAGCCTTGTTCTACGATTGATTTCCCAAGAATTGCTTTCGTTGCAATATTCGCCATCGGAATGTTTGTAATTTTACTTAAGAACGGTACTGTACGAGATGAACGAGGGTTCACCTCAATGACAAATACTTCGCCCTGTGAAATAACATATTGAATGTTCATTAAGCCTATGATGCCAAGACCTTTTGCAAGGCGAGTTGTATAATCCACTAACGTATCTTTTTGCGCTTGTGTTAATTTTTGTGGCGGGTATACAGAGATCGAGTCACCAGAGTGAACCCCTGCACGCTCGATATGCTCCATAATACCTGGAATTAAGACATTTTCACCGTCACAAATGGCATCTACTTCAATTTCTTGACCAGTTAAGTAGCGGTCTACTAATACTGGATGATCTGGAGATGCTTCTACCGCGTTCTCCATATAATGTTGTAATTCCTCTTCGTTGTAGACAATTTCCATTGCGCGTCCACCTAGTACGTATGAAGGACGAACTAGTACCGGGAAGCCTAGACGTTCACTAATAGCAAGTGCTTCCTCCGTTGATACAGCTGTTTGACCTAGTGGCTGTGGAATGTTCAATTCACGTAACGCTTGCTCGAATTTGTCTCGGTTTTCCGCACGGTCGATATCTTCAAGAGATGTACCTAGGATTTTCACGCCATTTGCAGCTAATTTATCAGCTAGATTAATAGCTGTTTGACCACCGAATTGTACAACTACTCCAATTGGTTGCTCAAGGTCGATAATATGCATAACGTCTTCGATTGTTAATGGCTCAAAGTATAATTTATCTGAAACCGAGAAGTCAGTTGATACTGTCTCTGGATTTGAGTTAATAATAATTGCTTCGTAGCCTGCTTCTTGAATTGCCCATACTGAGTGTACTGTTGCGTAGTCGAATTCAACCCCTTGACCAATGCGGATTGGACCAGAACCAAGTACAATAACTGATGGCTTGTCTGATTTGATCGATTCGTTTTCATCCTCATATGTGCCATAGAAGTATGGTGTTTCAGATTCAAACTCCGCTGCACATGTATCAACCATTTTGTATACTGGGATAATGCCATTTTCTTTACGATATGCATATACTTCTTCTGGTGTTGTTTCCCAAAGCTCAGCAATCTTCTTATCTGCAAAGCCTAGTCGTTTTGCTGTACGTAACACTTCTTTATCGTCTTTATTGTCAGCAAGTGTTTGCTCCATATCTACGATGTTTTTGAATTTATTTAAGAAGAATAAGTCAATGGCAGACCATTCATGGATTTGCTCAATAGTTACACCGCGACGAAGTGCTTCACCGATGAAGAATAGACGCTCGTCACCTGCTTTACGGATACGTTTTTCAATCCAAGAATCAGTGTTTTCTTCTGCATGTTTCAGCTCTAAGTGAACTTGACCTGTTTCAAGAGAGCGCACTGCTTTTAGCATAGCTTCCTCAAATGTACGACCAAGTGCCATTACTTCACCAGTCGCTTTCATTTGTGTACCAAGATTACGCTTTGCTGATTCGAATTTATCGAATGGCCAACGTGGAATTTTCGCCACGATGTAGTCTAGAGCTGGCTCGAAGCAAGCATATGTTGAACCTGTTACAGGGTTTTTGATTTCATCTAATGTTAAACCAACCGCAATTTTTGCTGCTAGTTTTGCAATAGGATAGCCTGTTGCTTTTGACGCTAACGCTGATGAGCGTGATACACGAGGGTTTACTTCGATCACATAGTAATTAAAGCTATATGGATCAAGCGCTAATTGTACGTTACAGCCACCTTCGATTTTCAGTGCACGGATAATATCTAAAGAGATATTACGTAACATTTGGTTTTCACGGTCTGAGAGTGTTTGAGTAGGTGCCACTACAATAGAGTCACCTGTATGAATTCCAACTGGGTCAACATTTTCCATGTTACATACAACGATGGCGTTGTCAGCAGCATCACGCATTACTTCATATTCGATTTCTTTATAACCAGCAATCGATTTTTCAAGTAAACATTGTGTTACTGGAGAATATTTTAGACCAGATGTAACAATCTCCTCTAGATCTTGATCGTTGTAGCAAATACCGCCGCCTGTACCACCAAGTGTGAAGGCAGGACGAACAATTACTGGGTAGCCAATTTTCGCTACAAAGTTTTTCGCTTCGTCTAAGTTATGGATAATATCTGAGTCAGGTACTGGAGCACCTAGCTCATACATTAAATTACGGAAAAGATCGCGGTCTTCCGCTTTATGGATCGCTTCTAATTTTGTACCAAGAATTTCAATATCAAGCTCATCTAGAATTCCTGATTTATCTAATTCAATGGCCATATTTAAACCAGTTTGACCACCAAGTGTTGGCAGGATAGCATCTGGACGCTCTTTACGTAGAATTCGTGATACAAACTCAAGTGTAATTGGCTCAATATATACTTTGTCGGCAATTTCTGTATCTGTCATAATTGTCGCAGGGTTTGAGTTTATTAAAATAACGCGGTAGCCTTCTTCTTTTAAAGAAAGACAAGCTTGTGTTCCTGCGTAGTCAAATTCTGCTGCTTGTCCGATTACGATTGGACCTGATCCGATTACTAAAATAGTTTCAATATCTGTACGTTTAGGCATGTTGTTTCCCCTTCCCTGCTTCTACTTCCATCATTTCGATAAATTCATCAAATAAGTGATTTGAATCCTCTGGACCCGGTGATGCTTCTGGGTGATATTGCACTGTGAAGATTGGATATTTCTTGTGACGCACACCCTCACAAGTACCATCATTTAATGCGATATGTGTTATTTCTAAATCTGTATCTTTTAATGAATCGATGTCGATTGCATAACCATGATTTTGAGATGTTAAATCTGTACGACCTGTGCGTAAATCTTTTACTGGATGGTTACCACCACGGTGACCGAATGGTAATTTAAAGCTTCGTGCACCACATGCTAGCGAGAAGATTTGGTGACCTAAGCAAATACCGAACATTGGCACTTTTCCAATTAAATTGCGTACTGTTTCAATGCCTTCTGCTACGTCTTCAGGGTTACCTGGACCGTTTGACAGCATAATGCCATCTGGATGCCACGCTAAAATTTCTTCTGCCGAAGTATTGTAAGGGACAACGAGTACGTCGCAATCACGTTTGTTTAACTCACGAAGGATACCGTGCTTCATACCATAGTCAATTAATACGACGCGTTTGCCACGACCTGGTGATGGGTAGGCTGCTTTCGGTGAAACTTCACGAACATGATGTGTAATCGCTGGTGTTGCCTGTAATTTTGCCACGATTTCATCCACATTCACTTCTTCATCAGCCGCTGTTAAAATAGCCTTTACTGACCCTTTACTGCGAATAATGCGTGTTAATTTTCGTGTATCGATTCCTTCAATCCCCGGGATATCCTTGGATGTTAAGTACTCATCTACTGTTAAGTCACAGCGGAAGTTTGAAGGTGTTTTTGCTAATTCACGAACTACAAATCCACGAATAGCCGGTGTGATCGATTCAAAATCATCACGGTTAATACCGTAATTACCGATTAAAGGGTAAGTTAACGTTACGATTTGTCCGTAGAATGAAGGATCTGAAATTGTTTCCTGATATCCTGTCATCCCTGTTGTGAATACAACCTCACCTTGTGAAGCGCGCTCACTACCGAACGCTGTACCTGTAAATACTGTGCCATCTTCTAAAATAAGTAAACGTTTTTTCATTACTCTGCCTCCTGGTATACGATATTGCCTTCAAAAATTGTAAGGACTGGCCATCCTTTTGCAGTCCAACCATTGAATGGTGTATTGCGTCCTTTTGAAACAAAGCCTTCTGCATCAATTGTTTGCTCTTTATTTAAATCAATTAAAATCATATCTGCTGAAGCTCCAACTTCTAATGTGCCATATGGTAAATCAAATATTTGAGCTGCCTTTACAGACATCCAGTCAATCAACTGTTTTAACGTCCATTTCCCTGTTTCTACAAACTGTGTATAAAGTAATGGGAAGGCTGTTTCAAAGCCTACAATGCCAAACGGTGCGCCTACCATGCCACAGCATTTTTCTTCTACTGTATGTGGAGCATGATCTGTAGCGATACAATCGATTGTACCGTCTAGCAACGCTGCGTGAAGTGAGTCTTTATCATCTATTCCACGTAATGGAGGATTCATTTTCCAGTTTGCATCATCTGATGGAATATCCATTTCTTCAAGTAATAAATGGTGTGGGCAAACTTCTGCCGTGACGCGAATTCCTGCTGCTTTCGCATCACGTACTGCACGTACAGATTCCTTCGTTGATACGTGACATACGTGGTAGCGTGCTCCAGCGGCTTCTGCCAGTAGAACATCTCGTGCAATTTGCACAGATTCACAAATCGATGGAATTCCTGGTAAACCAAGCTCTTGATTACGTTTCCCTTCATGCATCACACCGTCGTAAATTAATGAGTTATCTTCACAGTGTGCGACAACAACCACATCGTGCTGTGCTGCATCTTTCATTTGCTCATACATTGTTGAAGCAAGCTGGATCCCAACACCATCATCTGAAAATGCGACAGCCCCATGTGCTTTTAATTCTTCAATATTTGTACGAACCTCACCTGAAATGTCCCTTGTTAATGAGCCGTATGGAAGTACTCGAATAGCTGCACTTTCTTTAATAAGTCCGTTAATCAGCTGCATGTTTTCTACTGAATCTGGCACTGGTTTCGTATTTGGCATCGCGCAAATTGTTGTGAAGCCACCTTTTGCTGCTGATGCTGAACCTGTAGCAATTGTTTCTTTATGTTCAAAGCCCGGCTCACGTAAATGTGTGTGAACATCGACAAAGCCTGGTGCAACAACTAAACCATTTCCTTCGATTACTTCTGCGCCTGCTACATCTACGTTTTGACCTATTGCAGTAATTTTGCCATCTGCCATAGCGATATTTACTGTATATAGCTCGCCTTGTTCATTTACCATTTGTACATTTTGAAGAATTTTTGTCATGTTACTCTCTCCCCTTTAAAATTGTTTCAACAATAGCCATTCGTGTATAAACACCATTTCGAACCTGCTCGAAAATTCTAGAACGCTCGCATTCTACTAGCTCTGAAGCAATTTCTACATCACGATTGACCGGTGCTGGATGCATGATAATTGCCTTTTCTTTCATTTGTTTCTCACGTTCAATTGTTAAACCGTACTCTTCATGATAGCTCTCTTTTGAGAAGCTTTTATTTACCTTATGACGTTCATGCTGCACACGAAGTAACATAATCACATCGCTTATTTCGATTAAATCATCCCAAGAATGATGTGCTTCGAAACTGCCTGCCCAGTCTTCTGGACAAAGGAAATGAACATTTGCCCCTAGTCGCTGTAACGCTAACGCATTCGATTTCGCTACACGGCTATGGCAAATATCTCCAGCGATTGTCACATTTAACCCTTCAAAAGAACCAAACTCTTTTTTGATTGTATAAAGATCTAATAGTGATTGAGACGGATGCTGACCAGTGCCGTCACCTCCGTTAATAATAGACACATTGATGCCTTCAAGTAGTTCATTGTAATATGCATCTTCCTTTGCACGAATGACTACTGCGTCCATACCAATCATTTCTAACGTCTTTACCGTATCGTACAATGTCTCTCCTTTAGAGACGCTCGAAAAGCTACCGTCAAATGGGATAACGATACAGCCAGCTTTGCGCTCTGCCATTTCAAAGCTTGTTTTCGTGCGCGTACTTGGTTCAAAAAATAAATTTGCAACGTTGTACGGGCGAGATAACGATGATGCTTCACCATTCTCAAAAGCTTGCGCACGATCTAGAATGTGGTTAATTTCTTCAATTGTTAAATGTTCCATCGATAATAAGTTCTTCATTGTAACCTCCGTAGGGTTTGTTTCATGAACGTTTATGTAAAACGTTCTCTAAAATCAATTTCGCCTTGGCGTAATTGTTGCTGTCGCTACGTTAGCACTGCGCTTTCGCACAGATAAACAATGCGTCCGGATTTTGAATTGTGCTAAGGCCTGCAGGATGCAGGTCAGTTAGCCGTTTTCGCAGGATGCGAAGGTTTTAGGCTAACATCCTTATATTCATTCCTTTGAAAATCCGTGACAACCGCCGGAGGCTTTATCTTCATTCATCTCACCTTTCTTATAGGTGGGATGAATGAAGATAATAAAAGCCCCGTTGATGTCATCAACGAGGCATAAGGAGGCGTGACAAACTACAGCAGGATACACTCCTACTACTTGCTTATCTACAACTTCCCTTTTTTTGCCTCTCTGGACAATTCATTAAAAGGTACTTCTATGAATTTTCATTTTGATTGTACGGTACTGGTAGTTCCGCTTCTTTTTTACCTGGTAGAATGGCATTTAAAACAACACCGATAATCGCTGCTAATGCCATACCTTCAATACTCAGTGATTCTGAAATGACGAACTTTGCACCACCGATGCCAATGACTAAAATAACAGAGGCAATAACCAAGTTACGACTATTCCCAAAGTCGATATGATTATCCACTAACATTCGTAATCCACTTGCTGCAATTATACCGAAGAGTAAGATGGAAACCCCACCAAGTACAGCTGTTGGAATTGTTGCAATAACTGCCATTGCTTTCCCGAAGAATGATAGTAAAATGGCTACGACTGCTGCACCTGCAATAACGTATATGCTGTATACACGAGTGATAGCAAGGACACCGATATTTTCACCGTAAGTTGTTTTCGGCGGACCTCCGATTAATGCACTAATAAATGTACCAATTCCGTCCCCTAATAACGAACGATGTAAGCCTGGCTCTTTAATATAATCTCGATTGACAACTTTACCTAATACTAACTGGTGACCAATATGCTCTGAAATCGTTACGATAACGATTGGCACCATTGTTAGGAGCAGCTTTGTTGTGATTTCAAACTCATAGTGAACTCCTGGGATTAAGAAGTCCGGTAGTGCAAAGAAATCTGCTTTCGCAATTGGTGAATAATCAACAATGTCGATCATCATTGAGTAAACATATCCTACAATTAAGCCAATTAAGATCGGCATTGTACTTAAAATGCCTTTAAAGGCAATCGTGAAAATTATGGCTGTAAATAATGTCACTAACGCTGCTGAGAAGTGTAAAAAGCTATATTTACCATCAACATTCATCGCCATATTAACCGCTGTCCCTGATAATCCAAGACCAATTACCATAATGACTGGCCCTACTACAATCGGCGGTAAAATTTTCATGATCCATTTATAGCCGCTTTTCCAAATGATTAGGGATACGATACCATATGTAATCCCGACTGCCATTGCACCAATCATTGCATGACCTGGATTTACACTGGTACCATCTTTATTTAAACCACCTGCCACTAGTAAAATCGGCGCAATAAAGGCAAATGATGATCCTAAATAAGCAGGTACTTGAAATTTCGTAATTAATAAGAAGAACAGTGTAGCAATCCCACTCGTTAAAAGGGCAATTGCTGGACTAAGACCTACCAACTGAGGAACTAAGATCGTTGACCCAAACATGGCAAACATGTGCTGGAAACTTAATGTCACTAATTGGACTGGGGTCGGTTTATCCTTAATATCTAATACTGCATTTGACATAATGTTTCCTCACTTTATAGTTAGTCTTCTTTAAAAATGATGACGCCATCTTCTCCGTCCACTTCTTGTAAATTTACGACAATACGCTCTGCTCCAGATGTTGGTACATTTTTACCAACATAATCAGCTCTTATCGGAAGCTCTCTATGTCCTCTATCAATAAGAACTGCAAGTTGAATTTGTGCAGGACGTCCTAAATCCATCAATGCATCTAGCGCTGCGCGTACTGTACGCCCCGTATAAAGTACATCATCGACTAAAATAATTTTTTGATTGACGATCACATAATCAATATCTACTTGCTCAACATGTGCCTGTTCATTATCATGCTTTGTCGTTAAATCATCTCGATAGAGGGTGATGTCAAGCTCCCCCGTACGGATTGGTTTGCCTTCAATTTTTTCAATTCGTTCTGCTAGGCGTTTTGCAAGAAAGGCACCTCGTGTTTTAATACCAACTAAAATACATTCGTCGATCCCTTTATTGCGTTCAATAATTTCGTGTGCAATGCGTGTTAACGCTCTTGCCATAGATGGGCCATCTAATAACTCATTTTGTGCCATGTAAGTTTCCTCCTCTCTTCTATCTATTGTTGGTCATGTGTCCATAAAAAAACCTCTCGAGGCGAATAGCCTGAGAGGGTTATATACGTGTTTAAATAGCATGTTAAAAAAATTTGCAACACAAATTTTTCGCAACACTTTCACATGTACCTTCTCAGCCTCTCTGGACTGCCATTAAAGGTGAATATTTAGTTAAGTTGTTCATTCACTTTCGTTAGTATAGACCTTCTTTTACTATACGTCAATGCATATTTCGTAAATCATTTAATAATTGTTCATAATCAGCAGGAATTGGAGCTTCGAACTCCATATATTCGCCAGATGTAGGGTGATCGAATCCTAAAATTCCTGCATGTAATACTTGTCCATTAAAGTCTATTGTCTTTTTTGGTCCATATTTTGGATCACCAACAAGAGGGTAGCCAATATATTTCATATGCACGCGAATTTGATGAGTTCGTCCTGTTTCTAAACGACATTCCATAAGAGTGTACTCGCCAAAGCGTTCGATAACTTGGAAGTGAGTTACTGCATGCTTCCCTTTATCGACAACTGCTTGTTTTTGACGATCTTTTTGGTCGCGTCCAATCGGTGCATCAATCGTTCCTTTATCATGTGCAATATGCCCGTGTACTAGCGCAGTATATTTACGTGTTACTGTTTTATTGACTAGCTGATTCACTAACGATTCATGAGCTGCATCATTTTTAGCAACCATCAATAGTCCTGATGTATCCTTATCAATACGATGCACAATTCCCGGACGCATAACGCCATTAATGCCTGATAAATCCTGACAATGATACATTAAGCCGTTTACAAGAGTACCTGTCATATGTCCAGGCGCTGGATGGACAACCATGCCCTTTGGTTTATTCACAACAAGGACATCTGCATCCTCATAAACAATATCAAGATCTAAGTTTTCAGGAATGACATCTAATGGCTCTGCTTCAGGTACATCGACTTCTACAATATCCCCTACTTTTACCTTATACTTCGCCTTGACAGTCTCTCCATTTACTTTGATAATACCATCAGTAATCCAATTACCAATTTGTGTACGCGACCACTCTGATTGCACACTCGAAAGTGCCTTATCAATGCGCTCTCCCTGTTGTTGTTCTTCCATTGTATATGTTACTTGCGTCATTGTTTCACCTGTTTCTTTCCTTTTTTATCTTCCATGATTATGCCAATCATTAATATTACTACCGCCATTGTTAAAGCTGCATCCGCAATATTGAAGATTGGGAAATCATAATTAATTACTGGAATTAATACATTTACAAAATCGACCACTTCACCTCTAAATATACGGTCAATAAAATTCCCTACAGCTCCCCCTAATAAAAGCATTAAGCCCACTTGAAAAATAGGTTTACCTTTAGCCTCTTTATGATAAAAATATAAGATGGCACAAATAACACCTATCGTAACAATGCTAAATAACCACATTTGGCCTTCTAACATTCCCCATGCAGCTCCTTTATTTCGATGAGACACTATCCCAAACCACGGCTCCCATACTGAAATTCGTTCACGAAACTCCATATTTTTCACAATTAGCCATTTCGTCCATTGATCTAAAAGAATCACGAATGCGGCCAATCCATAATATTTATACACAGACATTCCTCCGTTCGCTCAACATCTAACCTATTCTACCATAAGAGCCCATCTCAGAATAACTAATATAGCATGAAAATATGGATCATCACCATTTTGCAGGGTTTATTTTTTGTTCTGACTGGGCGCTTCTCTAAGGGCGTTCGCTGAGCTATTCGTCGTTTTGGCGGTTCTATCCACGATTTTGGTGGTCCTATCCATCATTTTGACTCTTCTTTCCGTCGCTCTGGCCTTTCTATCCGTCGTTTTGACTCTTCTTTCCGTCACTTTGGCATTTCTATCCGTCGTTTTGACTCTTCTTTCCGTCGCTCTGGTTTTCTTCCGTCACTTCGGCTCTTCTTTCCGTCACTCTGGTTTCAATCCGTCATTCTGGCTCTTCTTTCCGTCGCTTTGACATTTCTATCCGTCGTTCTGGCTCTTCTTTCCGTCACTCTGGTTTTCTTCCGTCACTTCGGTTCTTCTTTCCGTCGCTCTGGACTTCCTATCCGTCGCTTTGACTCTTCTTTTCGTCGCTCTGGTTTTCTTCCGTCGCTTCGGCTCTTCTTTCCGTCGCTCTGGACTTCCTATCCGTCGCTTTGGCTCTTCTCTCCTTCGCTTTGGCCTTTCCTTCTATCGCTTCGACTCTTCTTTCCGTCGCTCTGGTTTTCATCCGTCACTTTAGCTCTTCTTTCCGTCGCTTTGGCATTTCTATCCGTCGTTCTGGCTCTTCTTTCCGTCACTCTGGTTTCAATCCGTCATTCTGGCTCTTCTTTCCG
>NZ_JBHZDH010000058.1:0-1418 GCF_042755925.1 Lysinibacillus sp. NPDC059133
GTCTGCGCTTATGTGAAAGCATAAGAGGTCTACTCGTGAGAGAAAGACTGCATGAAGGGTTGCGCCTTCGTGTGAACAAGAAAAATATATACAAAACAAATATAAAAATGTTAACAACCTCTCTAAACAGGGTAATGTGACTTTATCATAGTGAAAGAGAGGTGGTACACATGGAATTAATGTCCATTGAGAAATTTGCTAAACGTGTTGGTGTAAATGTTGTAATTTTAAGAAGAATGGAGTAAAGGGCGAGTTTATGCATGCCCATGTATCTTCTGGCGGTACGAGATATTACTCTGTTGAACAATTAAAACAGTTCTGCAACGCACCATAAGCGACTTAACGACATTCGAACAAATCATTTACATCAGTGTTCTAATGAGATTGTGAAAACCAAGCCATCTCGTATTGTAAAGGAACATTTACATGTAAAAGGTATGATGAAAAATAAACATCTGGCGAAGGCGGTAGCCGGGCAAAAGTTATATGAATTCAAGCGGCAAATTCAATACAAATGTCAAAAATACAGAATTAAATTTATTGAAGCCGACAGATGGTTTCCATCATCAAAAACTTGTTCTTGTTGTGGACAAATCAACTCCAATATGAAACTGAAAGACAGATTATATATCTGCTCTTGCGGATTAAAGTTGGATAGAGATTTGAACGCAAGCATTAACTTAGCAAATTACTCAATCTAAGGAATGTAACTGACACTAAACCTTAGATGTGTACGCAACGATACTGCGGAATTTAAGCCTTTGGAGAGTCATACTAAATGGTAGTAGCTTTTTGCGAAACCAGACTCAGAGAAGAAGGAAGACACAAATACGAAAATCGGAAGATATAAGTTGTGTCACAGTAGAGATGTCTACATTTTTTAAGAAATGTATATGTTTTTCGTATCGGGTTTTGAAAATCTCGAACCACCAGAGTCAGAAATCCTGGTTAATGAGTTTAGCCGGGTTAGTGGCTACGAGCCTATCAATTCAGCAGGCAGTTATGCGGGCTATAAAGATTGGTTTATCCAGGACTGGCGTAGACCTGGATTCACTGTTGAGTTAGGTAGTGGTACAAATCCTCTTCCACTTAGCCAATTCGAGGACATCTATGAAGAGACATTAGGTATATTCCTTGCAGCATTGTATATGTAAGTGAAATCGATAATCTAAGAATAGTTCCCCTTGAGGATTTTTCATCTTAATTCAATTCTAAATAAATATCCCCAATCCCCTTTTACCTCTAAAGTGAATGGGGATTTTTTACCCTCTGATTGATTGCTTCTTGATAGTTCATCACCAAAAGTTGTGGATGACTTTTGTTAAAACGTCTACTATGTCAATAAGTTGATTGGAGTGGAGGCTGGGCGACTCCTTGGGGATTAGCGATATAGAGGAACGAAGGCTAAAAGCATCACC
>NZ_JBHZDH010000058.1:1517-34603 GCF_042755925.1 Lysinibacillus sp. NPDC059133
GTCCTGTGATAACGCCTTCGTGACCAACATCCTGTTGGCCCGAGACCCTGGAGCGAGCCTTGCGAGTGAAGCGGCTCATCGGACGCCCCCAGGAAAGCGCCCAGCCGGAACGGAAATCAACCACACGTTTTGATGATGATCCTTCTTAGCAGAAATATGGACGTATTTGGAAAAATTACTTTGACAGGTAGAGTAATGTTTGCTAATATTACTCTGACAGATAGAGCAATAAAAAATAAGTAGGTGACTTATGGTTCGAAGTGACATCATCCGCGGACACTTAGATTCCATTATTTTAAGGCTAATTTTAGAGAAAGATCGTTATGGCTATGAAATTTCTCAGGAAATAAGTATTCGCACAAATAATCGTTTTCAAATTAAAGAAGCAACTTTGTACGCAGTTTTTCAACGTCTTGAGAAAAAAGAAATTATTGAAGCCTATTATGGTGATGTTTCACACGGAGGCAAAAGAAAGTATTACCGTATTACCCCGTTAGGTAAAGCTTATTTAAATGAGCTAGTAAAAGAGTGGTCGGAAGTAAAAGAAATTATCGACTTATTTATGGAGGGCTTAGAATGAAAAAAATAAAAAATCATATTGATGAGCTTTTTAAAGACATTCCTCATAATGAAGAAACAAAGATGGTTAAACAAGAAATCATTCAAAATCTTGAAGAAAAAGTATTTTATTTAATGGATCAAGGGAAAGAACAAGAGGATGCCATCAACAAAGCCATCGTAGAGTTTGGAGATATTGAGGATTTAAAAAAGGAATTAGGCGTAAAGGAGCCTAAAAAGAAAAACATGGCTAAATTAAATTTAGAATTCTCTATATGGGGTAGTGGCTTAATAATTGCATTTTTTATTTTTATTAATCTTTACTATACACCACATACAATTTGGGCAATCTATCCGATCTTCGCAATATTATGGTGGCCTTTATCTATGTACTTCGTTTGGTCACGTAAGAAATGGAGGGAATAAAACATGAAGAACTTAATTAGCTTTTCAATTGTTGGCAGTTTGATGACAATGATTTTTTTAGGAATCGTCAATTATACGACATCACCCCAGGAAATTTGGTTTATTTACCCGTGCTTACTAGTTTTACTATGGCCCATTACTTTATTTTTCATGTCTAAAAGAATGTATAAACAATATTCTCTTGTTTGTAGTGCCATGATTATTGCTTTTCTTATCATTGAAAATTATTTATACTCACCTGATTATATATGGTTCATATATGCGGTTTATCCAATCATCTGGTGGCCAATTCTTATGTATTTAGAAGAAAAAGCAAAAACATTAAAAATTGCACTGATAGGCTGTGCAAGTACCATCATTTATTACTCCTTTTTAAATATCACTTTATCCCATCCATACCCTTGGGCGATCTATCCAGCATTTTTAGTAATTTGGTGGCCCTTAGCTTTATACCACGCACAAAGAAAAACGTTTGTAGCATTTTCTGTTACCGCTACAGTTCTTATCAGCATCTTTTTTATTACAGTAAATATTGTCTCTTCACCAGGAGTAATATGGGCGCTTTATCCAATATTTGTAGTCCTATGGTGGCCCCTTAGCATGTACTTTTATGTTTATAAAAGAAAAATGTACAATTCAACAACTCTTCCTAAAAAGGTCTAAAAATTCCGATTATATTTCATGTTCACAGGGGGCATTAGATGAAAAAGATAATGAAATTTATAAAATATACTGTAATCATTACAATCGTATTACTCATAACAGCGCTTTTATTCCCTACATGGACTTCCCATATTAAAGGTAATAACAGTGTAAGTGCATTAGAGCAAGTAAAGATAAATGGAAGTAATCATGAAGTTATGATACGTGGCAAAGATAAGGATAATCCCGTTATTATTTTTGTCCATGGAGGGCCTGGATGTTCAGAAATACCGTATGCCAGTAAGTATCAAAACTTATTGGAAAACAATTTTACGGTCGTGAATTACGACCAAAGAGCAAGCGGAAAATCATATCATTTTTTTGAGGATTATTCTAATCTTTCATCAGACTTACTCGTAGATGACTTATTGGCCTTGACGGAGTATATATCAGATCGTCTTGGCAAAGAAAAAGTAATATTAATTGGCCATTCTTATGGTACGTATATTGCAACTCAAGCTGCCTCTAAAGCTCCTGAAAAATATACAGCATATGTTGGAATTGGACAGATAAGTGATATAGTAGGAAGCGAAATTGACGGTTTGAACTACGTTATTCAGCAAGCAGAAAAAGCTGGCAATACAGATGATGTTCAATATTTACAAGAGTTAACTGAACAAATTAAAAATGGTGAGCTGATTACTCCACGGAATTATGTTGCAAAATATGGTGGATCTTCGAGACTTATTGATAACCCTGATGGGAATATCATAAATACTATGTTATTCAGTCGTGAGTATAACTTATTAGATGTGATTCGTTACAACTATGGGCTATCCTATTCTCAAAAAACTCTACTTGAGGAATTAACGAAAAACCAAAACCCATTACCTACTAAAGTAAAAAAACTTGAATTACCATTCTATTTTGTTATGGGTAAATATGATTATAACACTTCATCTAATGCAGCAAAAAAATACTTTGATATGATTGAAGCCGATAAAAAAGAATTTATTGCCTTTGAACAATCAGCTCATTATCCACAATTTGAAGAGAAGGAAAAATTTTATGAATGGATGCGCGATACTTTTATAAAATAAATGCAATTGTAATAATTTCATAATCTTGAATCCAGTCACATTATTAATGGGGATATTCTTACAATTTGTTTTTTTCAAGAAATTAATCTGCCCTATTTATTTAATAAGAGCGTGTTTTAATATATTTTTCATATGCCATGGATATAAGTTGATTGGAGTGGAGACTGGGCGACCCCTTGGGGATTAGCGATATAGAGGAACGAAGGCTAAAAGCATCACGTCCTGTGATAACGCCTTCGTGACCAACATCCTGTTGGCCCGAGACCCTGGAGCGAGCCTTGCGAGTGAAGCGGCTCATCGGACGCCCCCAGGAAGCTCTGCTCTGCGCGAAAGCGAAGCGTCAGCGGCAAAGCGCCCAGTCGGAACGGAAATCAACTAGACGTTATGGTGATGAGCCACTCATCTGGTTAATATCATTAATATAATCAAACTTTATTACAACAGCAATCGAAGTTATCGATATAGTCAATAGCAACGTTTGCTGTAGCCCACATTATTTATTTACTATATAATTTAGTTATTAAATATTTTAATGGGCAGTGATACTATGTCAAAAAATGAGCAATTGCACAATGTGGAAATCATTATGAAAGAGATGCTTGAAATACAGCATACATCGAAAATGTTTGTAAATCTTTTATCTGAGGGAGAATCATTATCTCAAAACCAACTAATCCTCCTACTTCAACTAAAAATTAATAGTGGTATGAAAGCAACAGAAATTGCTGAGTCCTTTAGTGTAACACCTGGAGCCGTTACATCAATGTGCGATAAACTAGAAAAGTTGGAATTAGTAGAGCGGATTAGAGAGAAAGAAGATCGTCGTGTTGTAAAAATGATTTTAACAAATAGCGGTGAATTGAAGGTTCAAGATTTATTTTTAAAGTTTCCACAAGAAAAACTGATAGACATGGCAAAAATATTGCGTGAGGTTAATCAGTTAATGAAAAAAATTTTTTAGGATTTCATAAAATTGAAATCCTTTTTTTATTGCCCAGAAAATACATAAAAGCTCATGGCAAATTTTTTGTTCTTGACAAAACAAAGCGACATATAATTTAATTAATATATATTTTAATCATTAAAATATATATTAATTAAATTAACATGAGGTGATTATCCGTGATTCAAAAGCTACGTACAGTAACCCTTACTAATGGCACTATTAAAGACTTAGCAGCAGACTGTGAGCAATTAAATATCCGTGGATTTGTTACTTTACATCAAGAAATACGCGTAAAAAAAATCTCTACTCATGGTCATAGTTCTTTTCATTCCCGCGTTGAAGCGCAGATTTTAAATAGTACAGGATCATGCTCTATAAAAGATTTTTGTGAAATTAATGAGATTAAAAATGCCGGGAGCTTAAATATGCGCAATGGGCGAGTAACAAAATTGAATAGTTCTGGGAAGTTGACCATTGAACAAAACTTACAAGCAGAACAGTTTCATGCAATCGGTCTTGTTCAAGCGAATGAAATAGAGGCTAAACATTTTCAATTAAAAATGTCTGGTGGAAATGAGATTGGAAAGCTTATTGCAGATGTGATACATGTAGAAAAAGATACGTTATCTATATCTTTTCTAAAGAAAAAGCTGAATTGTAAATATATTAAAGGTGAACAAATACATCTTTCCTATACAGATGCTGAAATCGTTGATGGAGATATTGTAGCAGTAGGCGATAATTGTCATATACAAACACTTTATTATACAAAAAGCTATTCGATTGCTAAAAACGCCAAGGTGCAGCAAATTATACGGAGGGAAAAGGAATGACATTCATAAAAATCATTCAAGGCTTTTTTTGCTCATTAGCCCTTCTCGTATTATCTATCCTCTATGCAGGGCTAGTCTTAAGCGCATTACTATCAATAGTAGCCGGCATTTTGCGAACATTCGGCTTGGAACAAATACAAATGAGCATTTGGAACGGTGTTGAGCTTCCGATCGCTTTCAGCATTCCTCTAGCACTCTTGGTTTCTTTGTTGCTGTTCTTTTGTTCAGTGTATATCAAACGCTCTATCCAATTTTGCTTTTCCAAGCTTAAATTTTAAAATAAGAAGCACACCTTTTGTTTGATAATAAAAGGTGTGCTTCTTATTTGTTTAATAATCATTAATTGAACACGAGGGTCTAATTCATCTCCCAAAAATGGAGCTCCCTCAAACTTTTTCAAATTCCTCAATTGCTATCTCTTCAACAATCGCTTGTTGTTCTTCATTAAGAGTCGAATACTTCGCCATATACTTCATTAGTATTTTTCTCATCATGCTGTCCATTCAACTATTTTCATTCAATCCTCGTGTATTTGTCATTAATTAATGCCTGTTTTAATATATTAGTTAATATGGATGAAAATTCTCACTGCAACTCCATTTGTTAAATAAAAAAATAGAACCTTCCATCCAAAATTAGAATGAAGGTTCTATTTTATTTTGTAGAAACAAACGCTTAAATCCTTTGTTTCTACATCTAATTTTATTTTAAACGAAGCGCTTCGTCTGTTGTTTCGTTAATTTCTTTAAGAAGCTCTGGATTTTCTACTAATGATTTGCCGTATGATGGGATCATTTCTTTAATTTTTGACTCCCACTCGTTAACATGTTGAGGGAAGCATTTATTGATTACCTCAAGCATAACGTGTACAGCAGTAGATGCACCTGGAGAAGCTCCAAGTAATGCAGCAATTGAGCCATCAGAAGCACTTACAACTTCCGTACCAAATTGAAGCGTTCCTTTACCACCAGCTTCAGTATCTTTAATAACTTGTACACGTTGACCAGCTACAATAATATCCCAATCATCGCTCTTAGCATTTGGAATGAAATCACGTAGCTCTTCCATACGTTGTTCTTTAGATAACATAAGTTGTTGGATTAAATATTTTGTTAATCCCATCTCTTTAACCCCTGCCGCTAATAACGTTGTAATATTATGCGGTTTTACAGAAGCAAATAAATCCATATTTGAACCTGTTTTTAAGAACTTAGGTGAGAAACCTGCGAAGGGTCCAAATAATAAAGATTTTTTGTTATCAATATAGCGTGTATCAAGATGCGGAACAGACATTGGTGGAGCACCAACTTTAGCTTTTCCGTATACTTTCGCATGATGTTGTTCAGCAACTTCTTGGTTTTTACATACTAAGAATAATCCACTGATTGGGAATCCACCAATATGTTTTCCTTCAGGAATACCTGATTTTTGTAGTAATTCTAGGCTTCCTCCACCAGCTCCAAGGAAGACAAATTTTGCTGTATGGTATTCCATTTTACAGCCATTTTTGTCGTGCACTCGTACTTCCCATGAACCATCGCTAGTACGTTTCATGCTTTCAACACTATGATTGTAGTTGATGTCAACGTCTTGAGTTTTTAAGTGGTCGAATAACATACGTGTTAATGCACCAAAGTTAACGTCTGTACCAGTGTCAATTTTTGTCGCAGCGATAGCTTCATCTGCTGGACGATCTTGCATAATAAGAGGAATCCATTCCTTTAGTTTTTCTGGGTTATCAGAAAATTCCATACCTTGGAATAAAGGATTTTTTGTCATCGTTTCATGACGTTTTTTTAGATACTCTACATTGTCTTTCCCTTGTACTAAACTCATATGAGGTAAAGGCATAATAAAGTCTTGTGGATTACTGATCAGTTGGTTGTTCACAAGATAAGACCAAAACTGTTTTGAAAGTTGGAACTGCTCATTAACTTTAATCGCTTTGCTAATATCGATTGATCCATCTTTTTTCTCTGAAGTGTAGTTAAGCTCACAAAGTGCCGCATGCCCAGTTCCCGCATTATTTAATTCGTGAGAACTTTCTTCACCAGCTTTATCGAGCTGCTCAAACACTGTAATTTTCCAATCTGGCGCTAATTCTTTGAGCATTGTCCCCAAAGTCGCACTCATGATTCCGGCACCAATTAAGATAACATCTGATTTAATTTGTCTGTTACTCATTTTTACCTTCCTTATATGTTAAGATTTGCAGAAAGGATGTAAAGCTCTCCTGCTTAGATGTCTCAGTAAGCCTAGGAGTAACCTAGGAGTACACCTTTTCTGTATCAATTATTACCTTATTGCAGTGTATCATAATTACATAAAGATTAAAATATCAACTATCTATATGAGAGTTATGTGCATTTTTCGAGCCTTCCCCTTAATAAATCAAGAGAAAAACCTCCTATTCCCTCACTAAGGATTCCAACCTTTATTTAAGCATTATGGAATAATCGACCTAAAATTGGCTAGCATTTTCATAAAATAATGAGGTTTTTTTAATTATTATATCTATATAATAACATAAAAATATGGAACCAGTCTTGTTTTTGCACCAGCTCCACTACATATAAAAATATATCGCACTATTTTCTAGTGTTATTTCATTTAGTCTAACCAAAGAAGTCAAATCTCATCCTATTCTTCGCTCAGTAAATAAATTAGCTAATGCAATCAATTTCTACTTTTCCCTATTATTAGTTAAGTACATGAAGGGAGAATATATTCGTCGTTTTCAGGATTTTAAAATAATACAGTGATTTTTATGAGAACACCTATCTAACCTTTATTTTTTTCTAATAGCTGCTCCATTTTATAATCAGCACGTTGTAAGACTTGCTTTATTTGTTTAATCTCTTTTTCTCTTTGAATCATCTGCTTATACTTATTTTGAAATAATATTTTCATCTTTTGAAGGTTTTGAATTTCCGCTTCTGTCAATTCATCATTTTCATCAGTATTTTGCGACCATTCAAACAGTATTTTAATTTCTTGAAGTGAAAAACCACACTGCTTTAAT
This sequence comes from Lysinibacillus sp. NPDC059133, assembly GCF_042755925.1. NCBI lineage: Bacteria > Bacillati > Bacillota > Bacilli > Caryophanales > Bacillaceae > Lysinibacillus > Lysinibacillus sp. NPDC059133. The sequence continues at coordinate 9,045 of NZ_JBHZDH010000058.1, forward strand.
TTAAGAATCGTACTAATGATTTCGATATGATCCTCGTTATACTCACGATGTTTGTTATTTATTTCTGGATGTAATAGACCCATTTTTTCGTAATAACGGATAGTGTCTTTACTAAGACCAGTACATGTAGCAAATTCACCGATTTTTATGATCATCACCTACTAGTAAATAAATTTATAAACCATTAATAGCAGTATACAATGGAAGATGAAGCGAACGATATGGTGACTATATCTTAGCTGTTTATTTGTTACTAGCCCTTCTGCAACTGCTAATACATGTAACAGAACAAATTCAAGGATTAGTAACATCAGTACAAAAGCTTTGTTTGGTAAAAATATCGTTACAAGAATACTAACGGATAAGACCACAAATAAGAATATTCGTATTTGATGCCCATTCTCTTTCCATTGTTGCAAGCCTGAAATCCCTGTCAATAATGCGTATAACCCTATCAATACATAAGTAATAATAGCCATTCACATCACCCCATTCTTTTAATACTTTTACTTTAAAAGATGGAGTTAACTCCATGTCAACAGATTTCAGACGAGAAGCAATCATCTTCGGAACTATTACTGTTAGTACAAGTCAAAATATACCGCTGTTGCTAATTAAGTTAAAAGTCAAATATTTCACCAGAGTATACTTTTAATTGTTCAACACCAGTTTCCATTGCACTTTCTTCTGTATCCATTAGTGAAAAGCCTTGTGTGATAGGACTCCAATACTCATATGAATAGTCTTCATCCCACTCAAACCATCTGAAGATCTCTATTGTATAAAGACCGTCATTTCTTTTAATAATTTCAACCTTATATTCTTTACTTGGAGATAAAATTGCTTTTACAACTTCATTCATTGCCTCACCACCACTTTATCCTTTCATGACTTATTCTTTAAACACCCTTTCAATATTATGAAATTTTATCTTTTCTTCTTCTTTTCTATAATCCAAATCAAGTAACTTGAAGTGAAAATCATTGTTATAAACACTTTCAACTTCTTGTGTTTCGTAAAGCCATTCTTCAAATTCTGAGATACTAATATGTTCTTTATGTATTTGATAAAGCTGTTTTTGAATTTTTGCTTGAGATTAAATAAAGGAATTGGATAAAAATCCAATTCCAACTATGAATAGACTCGTTTTTTAGCCAGTCTTTGTGTCCTAGAAATGCAATTCTACTTAGAAAATATCAGCTAAATAGTTTTGAACAGATTCAGGTAATATTTGAAAGAATAATCCTTCATATTTGATATCGAGTATACCAGCAATGAAAATAATAATAATGATGAATATTAAAAGGAGTTTCTTATTTTTAGAAATCCACTTCAATAGGCTCCCCTCCTCTTAAAAATAACGTTTATAGTTTGCCAATTAAGTATATATTGATTCATGTAATATATAAACCTGTCCTTACAATCACTCTCTGTCACCCAAATTGGAGATGTTACATAAATTATAATGATGCTGTACTAAAAGTACTTATGATAAGATTGGTTTTCTTTTTATTATTGAATTCAAATCCGTTCCTTCGGGTAAACAATAATTAAACAGAACTTTTGTCTCACCAATAATTGATTGAAATTTTATAAAGAGAGGAATAACAATGGTAAACTTTAAATCATTTCGTGGTGTCGTTACGCAAATTGATGATTTCCCAATTGGGCAAAATGGAGAAAAGGAAGGCTGTTATAAACTTATGACAGTTGAAGATAGTACTCAGGGCATCGTCAATTTTGTCATCTCTCCTTCTACTTACTTTGTAAACCAAGAAATTGTGACTCCCGGCGATCAGGTTACTGGATATTATGATGGGAATGCACCTGTACCTTTAATATACCCGCCTCAATATCGAGCACTTGTTGTTGTAAAGGAAAATAACAATCAAAATGTTAAAGTCGACTTTTTTAATAATCAATTAGTGAGTAGTGATGGCCAATTGCAACTAAATCTTTCTGCTTATACACTTATCTTCCTCAAAAATGGGCAACCTTTTTCAAAAAGCCTAGCAAATCGAAACTTAATTGTGATCTATGGCCCTACTACAAGAAGTATCCCTGCACAAACCACACCGTATAAAATAATCGTTTGGTGTTAATTTAAGATTAGGAACATGTAGTTGATTTCCGTTCCAATTGGTACTGTCTAGGGGCGCCCCTATCCAATCAATGATATTCATGACATATGTAAATATCATTCCTACTTTCGTGATAACGCAAAATTAAAGCGAATATTAAAAATAGACAAAAAATATTTCCCGGGAAAGGTGCTCATCACCTCGGTATTAAGCTTATCCTTCACGATATTTCACATAAAAGCAAACAAAATTAATACAATTAAGCGGCTCAAGTCCTTTTAATTATAGGGCTTAAGCCGCTTAAAGCATTATTTTTATTTCTTCTGTCTACTGCTCGCCTTGCATTTCGTGTAATTGCTGCTTGATCTGCTCTAAGTATTCTTTATTTTGTTGGACTGTATCCAAATGCTCACCATATTCCTTTGCATTCGTAAATGCATTTTCTGCATGTTCGATTTGATTGAAAGCATGCTCAATCGCTATCTCCTCTGGATGTGACTTTACATGCTTCAACAAACGCTCCGCCTTTTGGACAGAGTTTCCAAACAAAGTGCTTGGATGATCCTTTTTCCAGCTCATATCTGAGTGCTTAGCCAATTTTGCCTCTTCCCTTCCTGCTAATTTGATAAAAAGCCTAGATATAGTATTGGAAAATGTGCAGAAAATATGTACGGATGAATTAGCGAATAACAACAAACTAAAAAATTGGCTCATCACCTTAACGTGTGGTTGATTTCCGTTCCGACTGGGCGCTTTCCTGGGGCGAAGGCGTTATCACAGGATGTGGTGGTTTTAGCCTTCGTTCCTCTATTGCTGATCCCCAAAGAGTCACCCAGTCGTAATGAAGATCAACTTATATACAAGGCATACGTCTTAACAAATTTCATCCACAACTTTTGGTGATAATACAAAAAATTCATTATTAAATAAAAGTTGAAAAATGGTGATTAGGATAAGATTTACTAAGTTGAATAGTATATTCTTAGGATGAAATAATATATGCGATTAACTCTAAAAAATGAAGTATTAAAGAGGCTGATAAAAAGTATAAAAGACCGCTCATTTATTTAGACGGTCTTTCTTAAACTTGCACCTCACTCATTAATGCATGAGTATTATCTTCTGAGTCTTTAAAAAATACCATCCATGTTTCTGTTTGTCCCATTCTCGCTACAACATGTGGTTCATCAATAAAAGTAACTTCTTTCCTTACTAAATCCTCATAAGTCTTACTGATATTTTCTACTTGAAAATAAATAATTGAACTGGAATAAGTAAATTCATCTTTTTCTGGGAGGCTTAACAAGAGTCGCAATCCATTACAATCAAAGAACGCCATGCTATCAGTATTAAATAAAAGTGAAAGTCCAAGTTTTTCTTTATAAAAATATATTGCTTTATCTAACTTTTTAACTGGGATTCCGACTTGTCCAACTTTTTGAATCATATTGATTTTCCTCCTCATTAATTGTAAGCACAATTCTTTCTTAAAATTCTTGATCAGCCATTTTCTTATTGTCAGTATGAATGCTTTTCATCCCTTCAAAAAATGAATATTCTTCACTTAAATAACTTTCTAACTCTCCATTATCATGAAGAAGCTGCTCTAAGTAATCCTTCGAACTGTTTATCCTTTTTTGAATTTCCTGTTGATTTTGCGTTGTCGTACCATGTCCAGGTATGTGGGTCGTTATGTGATGATTAAGCAAAATATTTTCAGCTTTATTGACCGTAATTACATAGTCTTTATAGTTGCTAAAAATAAACGGAAACTCAATATCTGACAAATAATCGCCAGACAGAAATAGACCAACAGGCTCAATAACTGTAAATAAACCATCATTCGTATGACCAGGTGCTTGATAAAATGTCATGGTAACGGAATCTAATTCTAATTTTTGCCCATCTTCTGAAACAACAATATCTACAGTTGGATATTTAGGTGAGTAACTTCTATTCAAATAATATCCTTGGTCAAATTGTTTAATTTTTTGCATGATGTCTTCTTTGTTAGGATTTTCATCAAATTGTTTAGAGGCAATTACCTTAGCTTCTGGGAATGCCCCAGACCCAATAATGTGATCAAAATCGCTATGTGTATAAATAATATATAGTTGTTTATCACCTTTAATCTCATTTATATAGCTCTTAATTTCTTCAATTTCAATAGGTAGCCAATTAGGATCTGTCATAATTACTGCTTCATTCGTTTGAATAATTACCGAGGTAGTCATATATAATGCACTTTGAAAAACTGTAATATTATCTTTTTGGAATTGAATCACCATGAACCATCCTTTTCCCCTTATTTTTCGTTTGCTAATGAGCTAGTTTGTTTAATAAGAAATTTTATTTTTTTGTCTGCTCTTATTCCATAGTTCGGGCAATATTTATAAAATCCTTCTTTTGGAAAAAAGTATGCGAAATCAATTTATTTTCATCTATTGATACAAGTATTCATGAAGAACGGATCTATATGATACTATTCTCCATGAATAGTTTAAATGTAGAGAGACATTCTTTTGTTACCTACATCCTATCGTATCAATCAATCTCATCTATAATTCAGGTAAAAATCTTTCATTTCAATTAAGGAGAGTAAACATGAACAACAATAAGGACAACACAGAAGTCATCTTACTTTCTGACCCATCCGAATGCTTGATGCATCCGTTTTATAATAAACAAATCGTCTTTACTGGGGCCCTTTCCACTATGACACGTTCAGAAGCTGCGAAAAGAGTACGAGCTTGTGGAGGGGTTATGCAAGGGGCAGTTACACAGGATACAGATTTCCTTATTCTTGGGAACAAACGTCGTGGTATAAGTACGAAACAATTAAAAGCTGAGAAATTGATTAGCCTTGGTCTAGACATTCAGATTATTATTGAAGATGATTTTATTTGGCTCATTTCAATGTAAAAAGAATATCTACCACATCTTTCAAAGAAGATTTGCCTCAAATATAAATTCATCTCATCTAAAAAGGTATGCAAAACAACTATGTTCACATACCTTTTCACATATTTTATTCCTCAAACTTATGAAAAACTTCTCCCTAATAAATCTACATGACTTTAATTTGAGAGCTTACACACAACAAATTTCAGTAGGGCTAAAACGGATTAACTAAACAAAGTTTAAAAAAATAGCACGGCTTAGTTTACTACACAATCGGAGCTCTAATATAGAACATATCTTATAGTATCCTAGCAAAAGGAGGTGATAAAATGGCGCAAGTTCTTGATTACCAAGCAACTGAACCTCTAAGTACGTTTAACCCAGAAACTGCTTTTCCAATTCCACAGGCTCCATTTAGAGTTCTTTTAGCTTCGATTCAAATAAACATCCCAGGCACCGCTTCAAGAAACAATAACGTTGAGCTACTTGCAAGCGTTGGTGTGACGGGAGTTACAAATATTTCTCAACTTGTATTTAGAATCTTCCGTAACGGGAAAGAAATCTATAATACTCAAAATGGCGCAGAATCAGCTGGTTCAGAACAAAACTATATCTTTACATTCCAAGCTATTGATTCCAACTTACCAGCTGGCGCTAGCTTCTATCAGGTTTTTGTTGAGAACATTACACCTAACACACAAGCAAATATTGTTGGACCGATTTCTTTTAGTGGCCTAGCAATAAAAAGTTAACGATAATAGCTCTGACTATGCATTGATTATGTTTATGCCCAGCGCAAATTTGTGGCATACATGATCGGTTTTTTTAGAGTGAGATGCATGTTTTAAAGCACATTATATAGGGATTAAAAATAATAAGCTGTATAGAAGTTAGTAAAAATCTAACTTTCTATACAGCTTATTTTATTCATTTATAACTTTCCTAATGTAAAATTTATTAGCTACAGAGGTTAAATGGTAACGTATACACAGAATACATAATTAATTAATATATCACAGGTTGCTATGCTATATTATATAAGTAGTAAACAGCAATTATTGACACCGAATAATGGTAATTTTAGATTGAACAAATTAGCGTTATTGGGTGCCAAACCCATTAGAGTTCTTCAGGAACAAAGAATTCTACCGCAGCATCTCCTTGTGAGATGTTGCCTTTTTTGTTTCCATGAAATTTTTTGGGGCTATCAATTAAAATCATAAACAAAAGCGCTTTGCCATAAACGTAAATAATAGCATTTTCAATGTTACCTTCTGCAGAAATTTATATTTTCTTACTCAATAAATTAAAACCACCTAAGACGTTGCAAATTTTCAACGTCCTAAATGGTCTTTTTTAAAACCGCACTTACTTATGATACGGTTCACCCTTCATAATCCTAAAACTTCTATAAATCTGCTCCACCAAAACAAGCTTCATTAGTTGATGTGGTAATGTCATCTTTCCAAAGGATTGTAGTTCATCAGCTCGTTTCAACACGTCCTCGTGTAAACCAAGGGATCCGCCGATGACGAACGCGATTTTGCTTTTGCCGTAGGTCATAAGGGATTCAAGATCTGCCGCCATTTGTTCTGAGGTTTTCATTTTGCCGTTAATAGCTAAGGCGATAACGTATGTATCTGGACCGATTTTAGATAGAATACGTTCACCCTCTTTTTTCTTGACGATTTCCATTTCTGCTTCGCTTAGCTGTTCGGGTGCTTTTTCATCTGGCACTTCGATTAGATCCATTTTTGCGTAGCCACCGAGACGTTTTACGTATTCGTCTATGCCCATTTTTAAGTACTTTTCTTTTAGTTTTCCGACTGATACAATCGTTATATTCACACGTTATCCACCTTTACATTTCATTTACAAACAAATTATCCACAAAAGTTATCAACATATCCACAATTGATTCCTATATCTTGTGTAAAGTTATTTACTTGATACAAGATATTCTGCAGGTAGTTCACAGTAGATACATTTTGTGGATAACTTTTTATCCTCTTCGACTTTATCCATAATCGGGAACTCTTTTTGCTCTGCCACAAACATGTCTAAAGCGTGTTCTATATGGTTTTCACAGCTGTATTTTTCCATTTTTGCACCTCTTCTTATTTTCCGAAATTTCCACAAACTTATTCACAATTCGGTCTATGTTATCCACAATCTATTGTAACAAAGGACAGGCAAGTATGGAAGAACAGGCTTCCTACCGCCACTCGCTGTGTTAATGTTATTATTCACAATTTTCTAGTTATCCACAATATTTTCTAAATCATTCTTAATAATTCAGTCGATGCCTCCGAATATTTTTTGGCTCATCACTATAATGTCCGGTTGATCTCCGCTCCGGCTGGGGCGTCCGATGAGCCCCAAGGAGTCACCCAGCCTCCACTACAATCAACTTATAAAAATGGCATATATTCTAACAAATATTAGCTCTAACTTTTGATGATAAATAATATTTTTTGATTCCACAAAAAAATCAGTGGAGATCATATAATCCCCACTGATTTTTAATTTACAATGAATCGCTATTTGTTAATGTTAGTGAGAGGTCCACTAATTTACCTTGGCGGTATACTTTCATCGTTAATTTATCACCAATTTTTTTGTCGTTATATAGATGTTTACGTAAATCGATTGCTGTTTCGATTTTTTGGCCATCCATTTCAACAATAACATCGTATTGTTGAACGCCTGCTTTTGAAGCTGGAGAGTTCGCCACAACTTCTGTGATAACAACACCTGTTGTTATGTCTCTTGGTAATTTTAACGTTTGCTGTTGGGTGAATGACGGAACATCTGTTAAGTTTGCTAATGAAATACCCATTGTTGGACGTTTCATTTCACCATTTTTCTCTAACTCCTCGATAATTGGAATTGCTGAGTTAATCGGAATTGAGAAACCTAAACCTTCAACAGAAGATTCCGCAATTTTCATGGAGTTAATGCCGACTAATTCACCAGCAATGTTTACAAGTGCACCACCACTATTACCAGGATTGATAGCTGCGTCTGTTTGTAATACTTCTTGCTGCCAATCTATAGTGCCATCATTGTTTATGTCAACTGGTACAGAACGATCCTTACCAGAAACAACACCTGTAGTAACAGAACCATAGAATTCTAAGCCGAGTGGGTTACCAATCGCAATTACTGTTTCACCTTGTTTTAATACATCTGAGTTACCAAATGTCGCTACTGTCTTAACATCTTTAGAGCTGATTGAAATGACTGCTAAGTCTGTCCAAACATCGTGGCCAACTAATTGTGCTACTTCTTTCGTACCATCTGGCATTGTTACTTCTAACTGCTTTGCACCTTCAATAACATGGTTATTTGTCACGATAAAGGCTTTATCACCTTGAACTTTGTAAATAACACCTGAACCGCTTCCTGCAGCCTGTTCTGTTGAAGATTGCGAACTCCAGAATCCGCCACTTGATACTTCTTGAATATTTGTGATCCCTACAACAGCATCTGAAGCCTTATCTACTGCTTTCGTAACATCAGTTGTCACTTCTGTTGCAACTTGATTAATGGTCGTTTCATTTTTATTACCATTACCTGTGCTACTTGTCGTTGTACCTGGCATTTGATTGACAAGTCCAGGCATCATGAGCCAAACGAGTAAAGCACCTATGATGACACCAATAAGACCAGTGAAAAAATAACCACCCTTACCTCCGCCACCGCCTTTCTTTTTATGACGCTTCTCTTGCATTTCTCGCTCCTCTTGATCGAGTCGCTCCTGAAGAGGTGACTTCTGTATTTCATCATTTTTTAATAGATCATTGTTTTTATCATCATCTTGAAAATAGCTCATTCTCCTCATCCTTTCCCTTATCAGTATTTGTTAGTTGTTACTCTAATATTACAATTCAAACATTAAAATCAGATGAAAAATAAATAAAATGGACATAAAAATGGCTGTTCAATCACATTTTATATAAAATGTGATTGAACAGCCCCATTAAAGCTTCATTTTTTTATTGTATAATGTCGAAATTATTAACTCTCGCTAAGCCAAAAACATTTATTGAAAGAAGTTAAACAGTTACTAATTTCGTCGGCTCTTCTGCATCTGTATCAAGTAAATTTAAATACTCTCCGGCAATAATGCCGCAGGATTGCAAAGTTTGTGTGACACTCATGCGCGCAAGCTCTTTCATATTATTATCTTTACTTAAATGTGATAAATAAATATTCGTTGGTTTTTCAAATACTACCTCACTCATTGCTATAGCTGCATCCTCATTTGAAACGTGCCCTACATCACTTAAAATACGACGTTTGATAGACCATGGGTAGCGTCCCATTTGCAGCATATTCACATCGTGATTACTTTCAAATACAAAGGAATCAGCACCTCGAATGATACCCTTCATACGGTCGCTAACATAGCCTGTATCCGTAATAACAACAAGCTTACGCCCGTTTTCATGGAAACTATAGAACATTGGATCTGCTGCATCATGTGATACGGCAAAGGATTCAACGGCTAATGAACCAAAATGCTTTACAGTATCCATGTCAAATTCAAAACGTTGCTCTAAAGGTATTTCACCAACTAGCCCGTCCATCGCCTGCCATGTTTTGTTGTTTGCATAAATAGGTACATTATATTTCCGTGCCAATACACCTATTCCTTTAATATGATCACTATGCTCATGCGTAACGAAAATGCCACTTAGTTGTTTCATATTGCGGTCGATTTTTGTAAATAGTTGCTCCATCTTTTTGCCACTGAGACCAGCATCGACAATAAATGCGTGATCTTCATTCTCTACATAAATCGAATTTCCTGTACTGCCACTTGCTAAAACACTAAATCGCATTATTCAACTCCCCAGTCTTCCTCTTCGCCTTTTTGCTTGTCTCCTTGGATTTCGATAATTTTCCCATCAATAGCATCAACGAAGTGCTCTTCTATTTCTCCGTCCGATAATTCCACTTGTACTTCCCATGTTGGTATCAACACTTGCGTTTGCGTTAAATTACTAAATGTCGAGTAACCTAACTTCACTTGCTTAATACTTGATTCTGACTTTAATAGCCCTTTATTATAAAGTGTTTGGAAAATTTGAAGTGGTGGAATGACAGTTTCCTGTTGCTCCATTTCTTCAATATTATCAATCATTGTCTGCTCATACATTATCACTTCGTTATCCATATTCCAGTGTACTTTTAATACAGCACTATCATTGTAATAGAACATTCGATTATTTTTCTTCTGGAAGAAGACTGCGACTCGTTCCTCACGGTCTACCTTCCATAATGCATAAGAATCTCCATTTTTAACGTTTGTGTGGACAAAATCGATAAAACTTGCATCATCATCAATATTTCGTAATTTCACAGGATTGACAAAAACAGCACTTATTTTTGTATGTGTCTCGTCCGTGAAACTCACTTTCTGATTATCATCAGGAGCAGTATTTTTAAAAATATGCACTTCGCCTGTAATGTAAGTAGCAGACTCGTTACTATTAGGCAGTGGTCCATACGTAATATTATCATCTTTTAAACGGGCTTCTATTGTTTTTTCACCTAGTATTTCTACGCTCTGCGCTTCATTATAACGATCTAAATACAGCCAATACAAGAAGATATTTAAGATTAAAAAAACGAATATAAAAATAGATTTTGTTCTATTCCAATCCATTTTTGACACCCCCTACTATTTCAGGCGTCAGTTTCGTGGATACACCGTTACGAATTACAAACCAGCACGGCTCTAATGTCACTATTGTGCTTTGATCAGGAGTCAAATAGAAACCCACAACAATGTCATCTATATCTGATAAAGTAATGTTATTTAGCTTTTTAATCTGTTCAACAATTTCCGATCCTGACGGAAGTTCTTTCATCTCTCTTTCGGATGGAATATCTTTCTCAAAAGAAAAGTATGGACGTTTGTAGACGAAAATACGATTATCTCCCCAAACGGTTGAAATTCGATTTATAGTCTGTTCACTATAAATCGGTAATCCATGTAAATATAGCTGATAATCTAATTGGTTATTGCTTGTACTTGTTGATACATAGCGATAATCATCTGTAAAGCCTCCATGTTCATTGATAAATTCAAAACTATCCGTCAAGAGCTTGGAAGGTGCTATTCTTATACTACTTTCTGCAGCAGGATATACATAGGTCAATGATTTCAATTTTGAATCAAGCACCATCCGTGACATTCCATCTTGATATCTTTCAGTAGTTGTACTTTCATCAGTGCGCCGGACACTTTTTAGATTTGTAAATACTACATTTTTAAACAATTCAGGTTTCTCTTCGATAAAATACGTATACTTTGCTGATTCAATTTTATCGTTTGCAATATATAGTGAGGTAAAACCATCTCGCTCCACCTCTGTAAAAGTACCATATGTTTTCGCTGGCTCAATAATATTTCGTACAAACTGATTAGCATTTTCTAGACTTACATGCGAACGCATCAATGATTCATTATTGCCACTAATGAAAAACACCTGTAACTCTTTGTTACTATACTTACTCCAATCTATAATCATACGATTAAAGGTTGTTTCAGGTAACTCCTTATCGGCGAACTGAAAAATTGAGTTAAAGGCAGAGTAAGGAATCTCACCAGTAAAAAAGACAGTCATACAATTATTAGTACGAATCATCTCGTTTACAGAGTCGGCCGTAAGATTATTGTTTACAGGCATTAAATCTAGAATATTCCACCCCTCAAATGTTTGCATAATATCTTCCATGACGCCATTAGAAACTGTTCCGGTAAATTCCTTATCAAAACGGTAAATAGCTTTATATGGACGAATGACATCCGCCATTTTTTTTTGTGGACCAATCAGGATTTCTTTTCCTTCAGTCTGTTCAATATATTTATAATCTGGCGTGTATGTCCAAATCATAAAAGTTAAAACCACACTTAGCACAACGAGTAGGAATAATACAACGGATTTAACTGGTTCTATATATTTCATTCCCACTCACCTGCCTCGTCAAAATCATCTAAATTAAGTAGTAATGTGAAGAACACCGTTGTTCCATGTCCTTCCTCACTTTCGGCCCATATTTTACCATCATGAGCTTCAATCATTTCCCTGGCAATAGCTAGACCTAGGCCAGTACCTCCCATAGATCGTGCTCGAGCTCGATCTACTCGGTAGAAACGGTCAAAAATACGTCCAACATTTTCCTTAGGAATTCCCATACCATCATCAGAAATCATAACCTTTAGCATGTCTCCTTGCACTGTAAAGCCAAAGCGAATATTGCCTCCATCTGGTGAATACTTAATAGCATTGGAAATGATATTATCGATAACCTGTGTCACCTTATCCGTATCAATTTCTACATAATAAGAAGCTTCTGGTAATAAACGTTCAAATCTCACTTTGTCTGACTTAGACATTTCAAAACGATCGATAATACGGTTAAAGAATGAATTGAATAGAACAATGTCTTTATTCAACTCATAATCTGAACTATCCATTCGTGATAACTGCAATAAGTCATTCACTAAACGAATCATACGCTCTGTCTCTGTTTGTGTAACATTCAAAAATGTTGGAGCAATATTTTCATCTTTCCATGCACCATCAGCTAACGCTTCTAAATAACTACGCATCGTCGTTAATGGTGTCCGTAATTCATGTGACACATTCGATACAAATTCTCTACGATCCATCTCTATTTTTTCCTGCTCCGTAATATCATGCAGTACAGTAATGAGCCCATTAATAAAGCCTGTTTCTTTTTGAATAACCGAGAAATTCGCACGTAAAATATACGGTGCGTCTGCCGTACTGAAATTTAAATTCACCGCATCATTCATATGAATTAAATCCTCAAAACTATACTCTTGGTCAATACCTAAAACAGATGCAATTGGACGACCTAATGTAATATCTCTTGAAATATGCAGCAGTTCTAGCGCAGGATCATTAATAAGAATGATGCGCCCTTTTCGATCTGTCGCAATAACACCATCCGTCATATTACTAAGGACCGAATCGAGCTTTCGCCGCTCTGCCTCCGTAGTAGATTGCGCCTCCTGCAAGCGATTCGTTAAATGATTAAAGGTTATCGCAAGTTGCCCTATCTCATCTGTACCATAAACCCGCACTTTTCGAGAATAGTTACCCTTTGCCATCGCCTGTGCCTGCTTACGCATATCTGAAATTGGCTGTGTAATTGTTCGTGCCACTAAAATTCCTAAAAAGATAGTAATCACCAAGGACACAGCCGTACCCCCAAGGAAAATACGGTTAATTTCATTCACTTGTTCAAAAACAGATTCAATATTAGCTTCAATGTAGAGTACCCCTATGATTTCATCATCAGGACCTGCACCATCTCGAATTGGCGAAGCTAACACCCACACTCGATTTCTTGTTTTATTATCAAGTTTAATGTTTTCAAATAAAGTTTCCGCAGAGATTGCACGGCGCACGAGATCATTATTCGAGCGCTGTCCAATCAAACTTTGATTGTCTACCTCAGATGTGGCGCGAATACGCTGTCTATTATCGATGACACGGATTCCTAAAATATCTCCATCAGAAACTTCCTTCAACCCCGTAGAAAACTCCATAACAATCGTTTTCAAGCTCTCTTCAAGAGATGGCATACTACTTTCATCGCGCTCTTTTAACATTTCTTCACGAATGCTATATTGCATCAAATCGACACGTTGAAAAATGGATTCTCGGAAGTTTTCTTTTAAATTTTGCTCTAATTCACGCGCAAAATAGATTCCTATTATTTGCAAAGCAAGTAGGATTAGTAAAATGTAAATTAGTACTAGCTTGACATGAATTGATTTAAAGAAGCTAACTTTCTGCATTCCTTTTTACTCCTGTTCAGGATTTCGTAAATAATAACCTACACCACGACGTGTGACGATCCAAGCCGGATGACTAGGATTGTCCTCTATTTTTTCCCGTAAACGACGAATTGTTACATCTACTGTTCGTACATCGCCGAAATAGTCATAACCCCACACAGTTTGCAGTAAATGTTCACGCGTCATTACTTGACCGATATGCTTACCTAGGTAATGTAATAATTCAAACTCCCTATGCGTTAGTTCAATTGCCTCATCACGTTTCAATACTAAGTAAGCGTCTGGCTGAATAACAAGAGAGCCAACTACAATTTCATTGGATTCTTCCTCGACCTCTTCAGCAGTAGGAGCTACTACCTGTAAGCGACGCATATTTGCCTTTACACGCGCAATAAGCTCTCGTGTACTAAATGGCTTCGTCACATAATCATCTGCGCCCATTTCTAATCCTAATACTTTATCAATCTCAGAACCTTTTGCCGTTAGCATAATGATAGGAAAATCATATTTTTTTCGTACTTCTCTACAAACTTCCATCCCATCACGTTTGGGTAACATTATATCTAAAAGCATTAAATCAGGCTGCTCTTCCTCAACCTTCTCTAGTGCTTCATCTCCATCATAAGCACAAATAACTTTGTAACCCTCTTTTATTAAATTAAACTGTAAAATATCTGCGATTGGTTTTTCATCGTCAACAACTAAAATGGTTTTGTCCATATTTTCTCTCCCTTTCGCTTTTTATCTATTTTTAAACGATTTGTATTTATCAATTATGCCTCGGCATAATTGCGTCCGGATTCGGCTTTGTGCTTAGGCCTGCACGAGGGCCGACACGATGTCGGTCATTTCGGTAATGCCACAGGACGTGGCGTTTTTACCGATGCAGGTCAGTTAGCCGTTATCGCATGGATGCGATGATTTTAGGCTAACATCCTTTAAGCACTCCTTTCCGAATCCGTGACATCCGCCAGAGGTTTTGGGCCAACGTGATGTTGGTCACTCAGTCGTTACCACAGGACGTGGCGTTCTTAGACTGAGTTCCTTTATTTCAGCAGACACCCACTGAAAAATAACTTCAATTCGCATTCAACTCCCTACCTTTAGAGGTGGGAGACTTTTGTAACTGCCGCTTCGCTTTCGTTCCAAAACACTTGTAACTGCCGTTTCACTTTCGTTACATAAAACATTTGTAGCTGACGCTTCGCTTTCGCTACCAAAACACTTGTAACTGTCGTTTCACTTTCGTTACATAAAACATTTGCTGAAATTAGTTAAAGTCACTACTCTAACTCTACCATGCTTTTAGCTTCTATGCATTATTCTAAATCCTAAGACATTTTACGATATTGTCTCGAACTATATTTCGACAAATATTTCTTGGGAAATAACATAGATTTATATACAGCATATACAAAAAGACAGCCCTATTTTGGACTGTCTTCTATTCGAACTGATTAACGCCCTACATATGTTAATGGATTTTTTAACGAACCATTTTTTAACTTCAAAGTGTAGATGTGTACCTGTTGAATTTCCAGTAGAGCCCATAATACCTATAACAGAACCTTTTCCTACTTCTTGTCCTACTGTCACTTTAATTGAAGATAGGTGTCCGTAAAAGCGAATCTACTGTTTTTTTCTTTTCTTGACCAAGACGAACTCAACAACAAAGGCAATCCCAATTTCAGCCTATTGTAGTATTAATTACCCACAATGGTTTTTGCACTAATATACTGTACCATAAAGAAAATACGATAAGATTGTTTTCATCTTTTTGTAATGGAAATGTATTATTTCTCTACTAATTGTTACATAATCCCTATTTTTGTAGCTATTAATAAAAATAATTTCAGACGTGGATTTTTGCTCCAGTCGGGTATTTTCAGAGGATGTCTGCTGTGGATCCACTCCAAAGCAATTGGTTAAATTCTTTCAATAAATTTGTAATGTTGGAGAAAAACGTAGTATTTCATTTGTTTTTAGTATGATTTTAGACTTATTGCTTTTTACTTTTTTAATATTCCGATAAAATAGAACAGAGATATACTAGATTGGAGCGATTAATTTGAATGATTCACAAACCTCTGGAATAACCCCTAAAGTAAAAAAGCCCCAAAGTAAGAAGATTGTTCGTAAACTTATACTTAGGACCATTATGGTGTCATTAGGTGCAGTCATTATGGCACTGGGGCTGGAGCTATTTTTAGTACCAAACAACATTATGGATGGTGGAATCGTAGGCGTTTCCATTATCACTTCTCATTTATTAAATTTACCTCTTGGTATTTTCATCTTCATTTTAAACCTACCTTTTATCTTTTTAGGCTATAAACAAATTGGTAAAACTTTCGCACTTTCATCAGGACTCGGAATTACAGTACTCTCATTAACAACACTTTTCTTACATAATCTAAACCCGTTTACTCAGGATACGCTATTGGCCACAGTTTTTGGAGGCATGATTTTAGGTATTGGTGTCGGCATCGTCATTCGTTACGGTGGTTCGTTAGATGGAACAGAAATTTTAGCTATTTTATTTAATAGAAAAACACCGTTCTCCGTTGGTGAAATTATTATGTTCTTCAATTTACTCATCTTTACGGTAGCGGGATTTGTGTTCACATGGGAACAAGCCATGTACTCTATCCTGGCATACTATATTGCCTATAAAATGATTGACATCGTCATTCAAGGAATGGAGGAATCTAAATCTGTTTATATCATTAGTGATGAAATTGATGAAATTGGGCAGACCATTATGGACCGACTTGGTCGAGGTGTAACCTTCCTTCACGGTGAGGGGGCTTATACGGGTAACGATAAAAAAGTTATTTTTACCATCATTACTCGATTAGAAGAATCGAAGCTTAAATCAATCGTTGCTGAAATTGATGATCATGCATTCCTAGCAATTGGTAATATTGCAGAAGTTAAAGGTGGTCGCTTCAAGAAGAGAGATATTCACTAATGACAAAAAGGTCGTACCGTATATGGTACGTCCTTTTATGGTTGTTGAAATACTATTTCACCAATAAAATTAAGTATGGCTCTTCGGCAAAACGAGGGGTCGATTTCCGTTCCGACTGAGCGCTTTGTTGCTGCCGCTTCGCTTTCGCACAGATAAAACATTTGTTGCTGCCGCTTCGCTTTCGCACAGAGCAAAGCTTCCTGGGGGCGTCCGATGAGCCGCTTGGGCCAACACGATGTTGGTCACGAAGGCGTTATCACAGGACGTGATGGTTTTAGCCTTCGTTCCCCTATTTGCTCGCTCCAGGGTCTCATCTGTGACGCTGATCCCCGAGGAGTCGCTCAGTCTCCACTCCAATCAACCAATTCACTAGCATGTATCTTCAAGCATATTACTCTATTTTATAGTGATAATATACGAAAATATAACGTTCATACCAGATATCTTTTGTGCGAAGTGTAACGAAGCAACAGATTTATTTCTTGCATAAGCGATTCGGCAGTAACATTTGTGTGTAGCTATACCAATTGAAAAATAGCGTCACTGTTATACGTCTATTCTCTTTGATTATAGTAGTAGCCAAAACGTTCACTTTTGAATATATAAAATATACTCCATTAACTGGTAATAAGTCATCTCTTGCCTCAAATTCAGCCAACGCAAAAAGATTAGATATAAAAAAGGACGTACCACATATGGTACGCCCTTTTGTTATTTTAAATTAATTATGCTTCCCAAACGTCCACTAAAACGTTCGTTTGTTCACGTGCAGGACCAACAGAGAAAGTAGCAATTTCAATACCAGTTAATTCACTCACGCGTTCTACATAGCGTCGTGCATTCTCAGGTAGCTCTTCTAATGTTTTGCAGCCTGTAACATCTTCCGACCAGCCTGGAAGCTCTTCATAAATTGGTTCACATTGTTCAATAATATGAAGATTTGCTGGATACTCAGTAATTGTTTCATCTTTATATTTATACGCAGTACAAATTTTCACTGTTTCTAAGCCAGATAAAACATCAATTGAATTAAGCGCAAGATGCGTAATACCACTTACTCGACGTGAATGGCGTACAACTACCGTATCAAACCAGCCTACACGACGTGGACGGCCAGTTGTTGTACCGTATTCACGACCAACTTCACGAATTTGTTGACCCACTTCATCAAATAGTTCAGTTGGGAACGGACCATCACCAACGCGAGATGTATAGGCTTTCGATACACCAATAACACTTGTAACTCGTGATGGACCAACACCAGCACCGATTGCTACTCCGCCGGCAACAGGATTTGAAGATGTTACAAATGGGTACGTACCTTGATCGACATCAAGTAAAATACCTTGTGCTCCTTCAAATAACACTTTGCCGCCTTCATCTAGTACATCATTTAAGATTTTCGATGAGTCTGTTACATATTTTGCGATTTCTTGTCCATAGTTGTAATATTCCTCGAAAATTTCTTCGAATGTTACACCTTCAACTTCGTAAAATTTCTCAAATAATTTATTCTTAATTGCTAAATTTTGACGTAGCTTTTCTTCAAATACATCTTTGTCTAGTAAATCAGCCATACGGATACCGATACGTGCTACTTTATCCTGATAACATGGTCCAATCCCTTTACAAGTCGTACCAATTTTATTATCGCCACGGCTTTCCTCATCAGCGATATCTTGCTTTATATGATATGGCAAAATAACATGCGCACGGTTAGAAATTCGTAAATTATCTGTATCCACACCACGCTCTTGTAAGCCTCTAAGCTCAGTCACTAATGACTTTGGATTAACAACCAGACCATTTCCGATTACTGAAGTTTTTTCTTTATAGAAAATACCTGATGGAATTAAATGTAATTTATAAGTTTCGCCATCAAATTTAATAGTATGACCTGCATTATCACCGCCTGCAAAACGAGCGATTGCATCGGCTTTTTGTGAAAGGAAATCCGTAATTTTACCTTTTCCTTCGTCTCCCCACTGTGTTCCTACAACTACAACTGATGTCATAGTCAGCACCTCCGTTAGATACGATTTGTATCTCAATTTTTAAGCCGTTAATTATTGTAACAATGATAGAAACGCCTAGTCAACAAAAATACTTAAAAACACGAACGTAAAATCAAATAATATGATTCAACGTTCGTGTTTAATAACAGAATGGTATGAATATTATCTAACATTCAGATTAATTCCGTTTTGGCGTAATCTCTAACGTTGAATTCCCCTAAAAAAGGGAGTTTTCCTTATGAATGAAGATAACTATTTAATCACGTGGTGGTGGTGGCGGCATTTGCGACCAATCCACATTAATGAATTTATTGAATTCTTTTTTAAAGGCAAGAGTAACTGTACCTGTTGGACCGTTACGCTGTTTAGCAATAATAATTTCAATCATATTTTTACTCTCGGACTCCTTATCGTAATAATCATCACGATATAAGAAGGCAACAATATCAGCATCTTGCTCAATACTTCCCGATTCACGTAAGTCACTCATCATTGGTCGTTTATCTTGACGTTGCTCAACGCCACGAGATAGCTGTGATAATGCAATGACTGGAACCTTTAATTCACGCGCTAAATGTTTTAAAGAACGTGAAATCTCAGATACCTCTTGCTGACGGTTCTCCCCTGCTTTACCACTACCTTGAATAAGTTGTAAATAGTCAATCAAAATCATACCGAGGCCATGCTCTTGTGCTAAACGTCGACATTTTGCGCGAATTTCATTGATACGTACACCCGGTGTATCATCAATAAAAATTCCTGAATTTGATAAACTCCCCATTGCCATAGTTAGTTTACCCCAATCTTCTGTTGTTAAAGCACCAGTACGTAAAACTTGTGCATCTATATTTCCCTCTGCACAAAGCATACGCATAACTAGCTGCTCAGCACCCATCTCTAAGGAGAAGATCGCAACATTTTCCCGCGCTTGAACGGCAACACTTTGTGCGACATTCAATGCAAAGGCTGTTTTCCCTACAGATGGACGTGCCGCAACAATAATTAAATCGTTACGCTGGAAGCCAGCTGTTATATGGTCTAAGTCACGGAAGCCTGTCGGAATACCTGTAACATCACC
The DNA here is from genome assembly GCF_042755925.1 of Lysinibacillus sp. NPDC059133. Lineage (NCBI taxonomy): Bacteria > Bacillati > Bacillota > Bacilli > Caryophanales > Bacillaceae > Lysinibacillus > Lysinibacillus sp. NPDC059133. The sequence continues at coordinate 28,936 of NZ_JBHZDH010000058.1, forward strand.
TTTTTGTGATTGAAGCTTCTCAATGTTATCAAAGGTTTCCACCAATACGTCTTTAACATGCTTAAAGTCACCCGCATTTTTACGACTGGCTACCTCCATCATTTTCTTCTCTGCTTCACCAAGTAATGCCTCTACCTCATCTTCACGAGTATAGCCATCTTCTACTATTTTAGTAGCTACACGAATTAAACGACGTAATAGGGCCTTTTCTTCGACAATTTTCGCATAGTGTGCGACGTTAGCAGCTGTAGGGACAGCATTGGCGAGCTCTAGTAAATACGATAGCCCGCCAACATCCTCAATTTCTTTTTTAGCTGATAATTCTTCAGTAACTGTGACAACATCTATCGCTTTCCCTTGATCACTTAAACGTAGCATCGTTTCGAAAATTTGCTTATGTGCATTATGATAAAAATCATCTGCTAGTAAAATTTCAGATGCAGTGATTAACGATTGAGGATCGAGGAAAATCGCACCGATAACCGATTGCTCCGCTTCCCGGTTATGCGGTGGAACGCGATCCATCATCGGTTCGTTCATGGATTGTCGCCCCTTATTCTTCCGTTACATGAACTTTTAATGCGGCAGATACTTCATGGTGTAGTTTTACAGGTACATTTGTAAAGCCTAGCGCACGAATTCCATCACTTAAAGTCATTTTACGTTTATCAATTTTTATGCCATGCTTTTTTTGAAGTGCATCGGCAACTTGCTTTGAAGATACTGAACCAAATAGGCGACCACCTTCACCTGATTTTGCTTTTAGTTCTACCGTTAAAGCTTCTAATTTTTCTTTTAATGCTTCCGCTTCAGCTAATTCGGCAGCAGCATTTTTAGCTTCTAAATTCTTTTGACCTTCTAATTGACTTAATGCTTGTGCATTTGCTTCAGCAGCAAAACCATTTTTAATTAAGAAGTTTTGTGCATAGCCGTCTGCTACATTTTTTATTTCCCCTTTTTTCCCTTTTCCTTTAACATCTTTTAAAAATACTACTTTCATGATTCAGAACTCCCTTCGAGTACCTCATTTATGGCCTCTTCTAAATATTTTTTTACTCCAGCAATGGAATTTGATTCGACTTGGCAAGCTGCATTAGTTAAATGCCCGCCGCCGCCTAGCTTCTCCATAACAAGCTGTACGTTTACTTCGCCAAGTGATCTTGCACTTATGCCGATTTTGCCATCTGAACGATGCGCAATGACAAAGGAAGCACCAACATCCTTCATTGTTAGTAAAATGTCTGCTGTTTGCGCAATTAGTACAGAATCATACACTTTCGCTTCCTCACCTACAGCAATTGCAATACCCGGCTTCACGAACTTAACAGTCTGCACTATTTTAGAACGCTCAATATACGTATCTACATTTTCTTTTAATAACCGCTGTACTAGCACTGTATCCGCACCATTTGTCCTTAAATAAGAAGCCGCTTCAAACGTACGGGCTCCCGTACGCAGTGTAAAACTCTTCGTATCGACAATAATTCCCGCCAGCAATGCCGTAGCCTCTAACATATTAATCTTTGCACGTTTTGGTTGATACTCGAGTAACTCTGTTATAAGCTCTGCTGTAGATGATGCATATGGCTCCATATAAACAAGCGTTGGATTTTCTATAAAATCTTCACTTCGACGATGATGATCAATGACCACAACTTTTTCAGCCAGCTTCAATAGGTGTGCATCGATGACTAAATTAGGTTTATGTGTATCGACAATTACGAGCAATGATTTTTCTGTCATTCTTGCCGCAGCTTCATCTGGCGTTAGGAAATTCTCATAGAAATCCGATTTACTCTCTATTTCATTCATTAAACGTGTTACACTTCCGTTTAATTCTTCAAAATTTACGATCACATAGCCCTTCACATCATTCATTTGTGCCATTTTACGTACACCAACAGAGGCACCAATAGAGTCCATATCAGGGTTTTTATGTCCCATAACAAACACTTGATCACTATCCTGAATTAAATCACGTAGTGCATGGGAAATTACACGTGCTCTCACGCGTGTTCGTTTCTCAACCGGGTTAGTTTTCCCGCCATAAAATTTTAGCTTTCCTGTAGGTTGCTTGATGGCAACCTGATCACCACCACGGCCTAAAACAAGATCTAAACTTGATTGTGCTAGTTCACCAAGCTCTATTAATGAAGATGATCCTGCGCCAACGCCAATACTTAATGTTAATGACGTATTTTTTTGCGCTGTTTTTTCTCGAATTGTATCTAAAATAGCAAATTTTTTCTTTTCAAGCTCCACTAAAATAGATTCGTTTAATACAGCTAAAAAACGATCGGATGAAATTCGTTTCACAAATATCCCTTGCTCAGCCGCCCAATCATTAACAATTGATGTCACCATCGTATTCGTTATACTACGTGGCTGGTCGTCCATTGCTTGTGTAATTTCGTCATAATTATCAACAAATAAAATCGCAATCACTGTACTATCAGCATAGTATTGTTTTTCAATAGCTATCTGCTCAGTGATATCAAAGAAATATAGTAAATTCTCTTCTTTTTTATAATAAACTCGGTACTTACGATCACGGAGCGTAATCGTATCTTCGTTTGTCTCTTCGCTCTTCATTAGCACGTAAATGTCGTCAGATATATTAACGATTCCTTCACCTACTAAATTCTCCATATTTAAAACACCTTGCATATATGGATTCGACCATTCTATTTCATATTGATCATTGACAAGCAAAATCCCAATTGGCATTTCAAGCAATGCCTCTTCCCCAACTTTTTTCATGCGAAAAGAGATGGATTCAATATGCTTTTCTGTTTCCTCAAAGGTAATCTTTTCTACCTTCCACGTATAGGCCATTAATAGAACAAAACCTACTCCGTAACCGATACCTATCCCGATATTCCAAATACATAGAAGCACGAACGTCACAATGCCAAAAATGGAAAGAACAAAAAGCGGATAGCGAATTGGTCGTTTTCTAAAAGTCCCCATTACATCAGCCCCTTATTCTTTAGTTTTCCCCTTCACAAGTGAACGTAAGTCGAAACCTAAATCTACGATGCCTAGCAATATTATAATGGATGATAGTGGCAAGGCTATCAAAGTTGCTATCCATTTGACAACATTGGGCATTTCCTTCTTAGAAATAAAGTAATGTATAAAGGAAATCCCCTGCAGGATTAATAACATCCATAAGATAGAAGAAACATTTAAAACAATAATCTCTAATGTAGATCCAAATTCTGGACGCATAAATAAATTAATGCATAAAACAATCATGTAATACCATAAAATAGATCGTGGTAGACGCATATTTTGGAACGGTGCAAATTTTGGTACGTCTAAACCAAGACGTTTTAATACAGGTAAATTTACCGCTATGATAATAAATGCTGCCATAAATGCAGAGATTGTTACTGTTGCAGGTATTGTCAGCTCAATTGTTTTTAACATAGCGTCAATTTGTTCTTGCTGAAACATTACTTGACCCGTCACAGTTTTTGTAAGTTCATTTGATTGCTCATAATTTTCGCGTAAAAGATCTGTGCTCATGGCAATGATATTGATACCAGCAAATTGAACATAGGCTACATAGACAATTGCCATTGACAGAAGAACAGCAACCCCAGACGACATGAATAGGTAAAGTTTGCTCTTCTTTTGATTTATTGCGCTTCCTATAACGATACCAACTAATGCCAAAATAAAGGCAAATGGTAACATAGTTATGCCACTCGTTAAAGTGGTTAAGATACATCCTACTACTGCTACGAGTATTGATGAAGAACGCTTGTAATTTGCGCTATACCAAGCAATCGGTAGTGGGGCAAATAGTAGACCTACTATAAAAATGAATGGTACATATGCAGAAATAAGCATTAGAATCGTAAAGATTGCGACCATCATTGAGCCTTGTACAAGCGCCTTTGTTTGATTATTCGGCATTGAAAACCTTCCTTTTTTTAGTCAAACTTACTGACCTTTATTGTACCATTTTTTCAGGTTATTGAACAAAAAACGCTAAGAACAACTGTATGCTTTGTCATTAATTTTGTAGAACCAATGACTAAAGCATAAAATACATAGCTATATAGGAGATTTTTTACCGAAAAGGCATAACAAATTCATTCATTGATTATATATATGTGTTTCTCAAATTTTTCCAACAATAAAAAAGCAACTTACGACAGTTACTAATACATGAAAAAAGGCTTTTAATCGAAATGATTATAAGCCGTTTTGTTTTAAAAAATGGTACTTAGTCGATTGTTTCTCAATCTCTAAAATTTCATCTTTTCTTTATTCATGTCTACTAAGAGTGTAATAAATTCTTGTGATAATAGCAAATGGTAATATATAGAGCAATTACTGAGATCAACATGACATGCATTTTAACCATCCTCATCTTTTGGTGATGTGCTATAAAATAAACGATATTACCAGAATCGGGATATTCATTCTCGATTTCCCTACCCTATATGATTATTCACATGCTAAACAAGATTGGCAACTCCATTTTCACAAATAAAAAAAGCACAATCAAAGCGATTAAACCTTGTTGTGCCTTTATTTATATCTTATTTATCTTCTGCTACGAATGGAAGTAATCCCATGATACGAGATACTTTGATAGCTGAAGTTAATTTACGTTGGTACTTTGCACTTGTGCCAGTTACGCGACGTGGTAAAATTTTACCGCGCTCAGAGATGAATTTTTTTAATAAATCTACATCTTTGTAGTCGATGTGCGTAATATTGTTTGAAGTGAAGTAGCAAACTTTACGGCGTTTGCGGCCTCCGCGACGTGGTGCCATAGTGTGTCTCCTCCTTATCATTTTTTATTTTAGAAGTATTAGAACGGTAAGTCATCCTCAGATACTTCTATCGGTCCTTTGCTATTAGCAAATGGATCCTCATCTACACGTGTATAATTCGGCTGATTCACAGGTGGTTGATTTTGCTGATAAGCATCGCCGCCAAATGAACCCTGCCCTGGCATAGCACCACCAAACTGTTGTTGTGGTTGACCACCGCCATATGACGGTTGGTTATTACCGTAAGTCTGTCCACCACCGTATTGAGGAGATACAGGAGCACCACCACCATTACGAGGTTCTAAAAACTGTACGCTATCGGCCACTACATCTGTTGTGTATACTCGCTTACCATCTTGTCCTTCGTAACTGCCTGTTTGAATGCGACCTTCCACTCCAATTAAACTTCCTTTTCGCATGAAGTTCGCTAGGTTTTCGGCCTGTTTGCGCCAAGCAACACAGCTAATGAAATCAGCTTCGCGGTCACCTTGTTGGTTTGAGAATGTTCGATTTACAGCAACTGTAAATCTTGTAGACGCAACACCATTAGGCGTATAGCGTAGCTCAGGATCTTTTGTTAGTCTTCCAACTAATACGACACGGTTTATCATCAGAAATGCAACCTCCTTTTTTCAGCATTTTGTTAAATAATTATGCTTCTTGGCGAACCGCAATGTGACGAATGATATCTTCGCTAATGTTAGCAAGACGTGTGTATTCGTTAATTGCTTCTGAAGTAGCGTTTACTTTCACGATTTGGTAGAAACCTTCGCGGAAGTCTTGAATTTCATAAGCTAAGCGGCGTTTGCCCCACTCTTTTGATTCGATGACTTCTGCACCGTTAGAAGTTAAGATTTCGTTGAAACGTTCAACTA
>NZ_JBHZDH010000059.1:0-34106 GCF_042755925.1 Lysinibacillus sp. NPDC059133
GCGAAAGCGAAGCGACAGCAACATGGTTTTAACTGTGCGAAAGCGAAGCGACAGCAACATGGTTTTAACTGTGCGAAAGCGAAGCGACAGCAACATGGTTTTAACTGTGCGAAAGCGAAGCGACAGCAACATGGTTTTAACTGTGCGAAAGCGAAGCGACAGCAACAACTCACGACTGAGTTGACCAGCATCGTGCTGCCGCTGTCGCTACGTTAACACTGCATCTGTTGGCCCAAAGCCTCCAGCGGATGTCACGGAATCGGAAAGGAGTTCTTAGAGGATGTTAGCCTAAAAACATCGCATCCATGCGATAACGGCTAACTGACCTGCATCGGTAAAAACGCCACGTCCTGTGGCATTACCGAAATGACCGACATCGTATCGGCCCTCGTGCAGGCCTAAGCACAAAGCCGATTCCGGACGCATTGTTTATTTGTGCGAAAGCGAAGCGACAGCAACAATTATGCCGAGGCATAATTGATTTAGTTAATGCTATAAATGAAGTGTAAGAGAAATGAGTGAAACAATGTGAATTGGTTAAAAAAACAAATGGATAAATTTTTAAATAAAGATGACAATGATTACGAATATGAAGAGTTTTATGATGACTATGAAGAAGAACAATCTGAGCAACTAAACTCATTTAAAGAAACAACAGCAGCAAAGCAAAAAACTTTTCGTTTTCCGTTAATTGAGGATGAGGAATTTTCAGCTCCACCATCAACACCATCATCAAAAGAAGCATTTAATCAAATGGACGATGCATACTCGTCCGGACAAATTGAAGATTTATCGCTACCGAGGCACTTAAATAATCATATTGTGGATTCGAGTGTTTATGATATTGAGGTTTCAGGTATTCGAGATCTATTAGCAAATCGAACGAAGAGAACAGGTAGAACGACGATTACGCGAAGTCAGCCTGAACCGGAAAATCGTTCGAAAGCAAGTCTTGTTTTTCGAGATGCACAAAATGAATTACCGACTTCGCCTAAAGATACGAATTATCTATCAGAAAAAACAGATGAAAGTGATTTACCTGCTAATCGCAAACGTTTTGTACCAAGTGATGTTCCGTCACCAGTCTATGGTTTTACTAAGCCAAGCCCAATTGAACAATTATTAGAGAAGCGAAAGGAAGAGCACGACAAAAAAGAGTTAGAAATACCTACAGCATCTAAGTCTATAAAAGAAGCGACAACAAATGAGGCTATTGAAAATATACTAGAAGAAAAAGAGCCTATTAGCGCAGATCAAAAAGATGGACCTGAACAGTTAGAAATCCCTGAAACAATTGAAAAACCTGCAAAGCAACCGATTACTTTTGATGATAAATTATTAGACGAAACCAATCATCCAAATGATAATACGACGACGGAATTACCTGTTCCACTAACAACTTCTTTTGCCGTAGAATTTGAAGACCAAGTGAAAGAAGCTGTTCAGCATGAGCTGAATATTGAACAACTTCCTGTTGATCAATCCGAAATTCATGTAAAAGAAGTAGTCGTAGAACAATTACAAATCGAAAATTCTACTATCCACATTGGTGAAGTGACAGTAGTCCAGCCATCAATGAATGAAGATATTGAGCAAAAGATATTGCAAGAACAATCATTAGAAGAGCAATCTGTAGGAAAGAAAGAAAAAAGTGGCGGGGTACCATTCAATGTTTTAATGCTAAAAACGGATAAAGAGAAATGGAGAATTCGACAGCAATTAAAAAATACGAAGCCGACCCCAACAATTGTTGAAAAGGATCAAGAAGAACAAGAGCCTTCTTCTGAGCCGATTCATTTAGAGGAAGAACATCAATTGGTGCCATCCAATAAAGAACAAATCCAACGATCCATACATTTAGAGATTAGTGAGTTAGAGATGGATGATACAACAACACTACAATCGACGGAGAAAGACGAGGTTTCTATTCAAAATACTGCTCCATTCAATACTGCAACAGAGAGTGTATCAGTCATTACAATGGCACCAGTATCATCAATGTCGAGCGTTTCGACATTAGAAAAGACTGTGATTGATGTTGAGAGCTCCGACGAAATTTCAGCAACTACCGAAATGGAAGTAACTACCGAACCGGAAATGGAAACAACTGCTGAGAAGGAAGTAGAAGTAACTACCGAACCGGAAATGGAAATAACTGCTGAGAAGGAAGTAGCGGTTACTACCGAACCGGAAATAGAAATAACTGCTGAACAGGAGTTTCCTATCGAAAAAGTAGTGATTCCCGAGGAGAATTATATTGATCTAGAAGAGTATCTAGAGCAACCTTCCATATCAGATGAAACATTAGTGGAAAATCAAGTAATGGAAATACCTCCAAAACCTGTTCATGTGTATCAAAAGCCGGAGGATGAGTTTTTAGAGCCACCTGAGGAAAAAACACAGGATACTGAGTGGATGGAGCAACAGGGAGATACGTTGGTCGAAGCTTTGTCTTATTTCCAAGTCTCAGCTCAAATAGAATCCATTATGCAAGGACCTGCCGTAACACAATTTGAAATAACAGTGAGTCATGGTACGAAGGTTAGTAAAATCCGCAATCTATCAGATGATTTGAAGCTTGCGTTGGCAGCGAAAGATATCCGCATCCAAGCGCCGATTCCTGGGAAGAGCTCAATTGGCATTGAGATACCGAACCGTGTATCTCGCGCTGTTCGATTATCAGAAGTGACAAATAGTGCTTCTTTCCTTGAGTCCGATTCACCGTTAGAAGCAGCATTGGGTCTGGATTTAACAGGGAAGCCTGTAACCATTGATTTACGAAAAATGCCGCATGGCTTAATTGCCGGAGCTACAGGTTCTGGTAAATCAGTTTGTATCAATTCAATTTTGGTTAGTTTATTATATAAAGCTGCACCACATGAATTAAAACTAATGCTTATCGATCCTAAAATGGTAGAATTAGCACCGTTTAATCATATTCCTCATTTAGTTAGCCCAGTCATCACAGATGTTAAAGCTGCTACAGCTGCACTGAAATGGGCAGTGGAGGAAATGGAACGTCGTTATCAGTTGTTTGCTCATGCGGGTGCACGTGATATTACACGTTATAATGCAATTGCGGATAAAAATAATGAACATAGCTTAAAATTACCGTATATTCTAATTGTCATTGATGAATTGGCAGATTTAATGATGATGTCTCCTACAGATGTAGAGGAGGCAATTTGTCGTATTGCGCAAAAGGCACGTGCTTGTGGTATCCATTTAATTGTTGCAACTCAAAGACCGTCTGTTGACGTTATTACAGGGCTTATTAAATCAAATATTCCTACACGTATTGCTTTTGCGGTATCTTCACAAATCGATTCACGTACAATTTTAGATGCGCAAGGTGCAGAAAGATTGCTTGGACGAGGCGATATGTTATATTTAGGTAATGGTATGTCTGCTCCGGTGCGTTTGCAGGGGACATTTGTGACAGATGATGAAATTGAAGCGATTATTGAGCATGTTCGTGAGCAAGGAGAGCCTGATTATATATTCGATCAAGAGGAACTTTTAAAGAAGACTGAGGTTTCCGCTGAGCAAGATGAACTGTTTGAGGATGTATGTCGGTTTGTCTATGAGCAGGGAGGAGCTTCTACTTCCTTAATTCAGCGCAAATATCATATTGGCTATAATCGTGCTGCACGGTTAATCGATATGTTGGAATCGCATGGCTTTGTGTCTGAGGCAAGAGGCAGTAAACCACGAGAAAGTTATATTACAGAAGAAGATTTAATTGCTATGTTTGAATAAGAATTGTATTGTTTTCGTATAGATTATCTTAATTACGTCGAAATTAGTTTTTTTAGAAAAGTTACACATTTATCCTTATGCATAAATAGTGCTATAATAGACAAGATGTGTTGATTAGTACGTATTTTTTAGCACTTCCAAAGGTATTAATACCTAATAATTAGTGAGAAAATACGGTACACCTAATAGATGATAGAAGGGATATTGAATTCCCGGGGGGTTTAATTAATGACAGTTTTTCATTTCACAGGCATTAAAGGTTCTGGCATGAGTTCACTTGCACAAATCTTATTTGATGCTGGTGAACAAGTACAGGGCTCAGATATTGATAAATATTTCTTCACGGAACAGCCGTTACGTGAGCGTAATATTTCAATTTTTACATTTAATGCAGATAATATTAAAGAAGGTATGACAGTTATTGCAGGGAACGCATTTCCTGATGATCATCCCGAATTAGAGCGTGCACGTCAAATCGGTGTAGAAGTTATTCGCTACCATAAATTTTTAGGTGAATATATCGGTAATTATACGTCGATTGCTATTACGGGTGCACATGGTAAAACATCTACGACAGGCTTAATGGCTCATGTTGTAGGAGGTTATAAACCAACTTCTTATTTAATCGGTGATGGAACAGGCGCTGGGCATGAAAATGCTGACTTCTTTGTGATGGAAGCATGTGAATACCGTCGACATTTTTTAGCTTACAATCCCGATTACGCAGTAATGACTAATATTGATTTTGACCATCCTGACTATTTTGCAAACATAGAGGATGTTTATTCAGCCTTTCAATCATTAGCATTACAGGTTGAAAAAGCCATTATTGCTTGCGGTGATGATGAACATCTACAACGTATTCAAGCAAAGGTACCAGTTGTTTATTATGGATTTGGGGCTGAAAATGATTTTGAGGCTCGTAATGTTGAAAAAACAACAAAGGGTACAAAGTTTGATGTATTTGTCCGTAATGAATTTTATAGTACATTCTTTATCCCATTGTTTGGTGATCATGCGGTATTAAATACTTTAGCTGTTATTACACTTTGCCAATATGAAGGTATTTCACCAGACATCGTTCAAGAACGTTTAAACACATATAAAGGTGTGAAAAGACGTTTTACAGAAACGGATATTGGGAATAATGTTTTAATAGATGACTATGCACACCATCCAACTGAAATCCGTGCAACGGTTCAATCGGCACGACAAAAATTTCCAGATCGTGAGCTAGTAGCTATTTTCCAACCACATACATTTACACGTACACAAGCTTTTTTACAGGATTTCGCAGATAGTCTAAGTCTTGCAGATACAGCATACTTATGTGATATTTTTGGCTCTGCAAGGGAAACACAAGGCGCACTTTCAATCCAAGATTTAGCGTCTTTAATTGAAGGCAGTGCAGTGATTACCACTGAAGGAATCGATGTGTTAACAAAGCATAAAGGCGCAGTATTTTTATTTATGGGCGCTGGCGATGTTCACAAATTCCAAGATGCTTTTGAAGACGTGCTAAAGAACAACGAAACAGCTTAGTCCGCAAGGAATAAGCTGTTTTTTCTCAAAAATGAGAAGGAATTCAGTTTTTTTTGTCGAAGATAAGGATAGGATTAGTAAAGAGAATTTTTACTTGCAGGAGGTCTAGTTATGGAAATTATTTTGTATATTGCGGCAATCATCGCAGCAATCGGTTTTTTAATTTTATGTGTGAGCGTAGGAATGACATTATTTTCGCTCAAATCAATCCTTAACAGTTTAGCAGGAACATTATCGGGTATAGAAGGACAGATGGAAGGTATTACACGTGAAACGACTTCCTTACTGTCCAAAACAAATAGCTTGGCAGAGGATATTCAAGAAAAATCTGAACAGTTAAATTCTGTTGTTCATGCAGTCAAAGGAATTGGCGACTCTGTGAATGGTTTAAATACATCTGTACAGCAAATTACTTCTTCAATTTCTACAAGTGTGGAACAAAATGAAGAAAAAATTGCACAGGTTGTTCAGTGGAGCAATGTCGCAATCGGCATTGCTGATAAGTGGAAAAAACGTAAAATTACCGATCAGGCCAATGAGGTGATTCAAGATGATGTTTATCCTTTTGAATCTGAGAAAACGGAAAAATCAAAAAGAAAATGGGGCCGTAAAAAATAATTATTATTCGGTAGACGTTAATGTCAGCTGAATAAAAATAAAGTCTTAGGCATAAGTTGAAGAATGCATCCGCGAAGGCAGATGGACAACCAGTCTAGGCAAATTAGATAATAAGATGGGGAGGAATTGTTGCATGACAACTCAAAAGCCAAATTTTAATGAAGTGAAGGAACAACAACTTGAAAGTTCATTGCCGCAGCTTTATCATCCGCAAGAATCAATTTATGAAGAGGAGCGAGTGAACATGAAGGATTTCGTTATTGGCGCATTAGTTGGCGGTATAGTAGGTGCAGCTGCCGGCTTATTACTAGCTCCAAAATCAGGAAAAGATTTACTTAGCGATGTAGCAGTACAAGCTGTTAACCTAAAAGATAAGAGTGCAGATTTCTCGACAACTGCAAAAGATAAAACGGTTCAATTATCTAAACAAATTCAAGAACAATCTACACAATTAGTGGAGAAAGTAAAAACGTTAAAATCAGCAAAGGCACCAACTGTTTTTGACGATGGTACTGTTTCTTTTGAGGGTGAAGAGCCACTGGAGGATTTCATTCCTAGTGAAGAACCTAAGGCAGAGGATGCTGATGAAAAAAAGGAACAAGCTGAAGAAAAAAGTGAAGAAGTTCGCGCATAATAGATAAAAGGGATACGATACATCTTATCAACGATGTATCGTATCCCTTTTTTATTGTTAAGGAAACTATGGATTTTTTGCCTGTGGATAAACTAGAGCAAAGTCGTCGTCTAGGCTAAAACGCTACATCCTCGAGGTCGCTTCGATCCCTCGGGCAAAAGTGGTGGAGCGTTTACTTTTGCTTCGGGCTCTCCAGCGCTTGTCGGATGTAAACGAGCGCTTTAGCGCATTTGTTCAGATATAGGTGCTTTTTCTAGTAAAATTTCTAGTTTATCCCCGCCGAAAATCTCCATATCGAAGCTTGCCGGTTGACCATTTCGTAAAATCGTGAAATTACCTTTAAATGTAGTAGGCAGTTGCCAATTGGAGAAACGGAACACATCCTGGTAGATCCAACGACTTCGGTCTTTCTCTTTAAATGAAATACTGGCTCCATTTGGAACGGTTGAAAGAGGTGATACCACTACTTGATTAACGAGAACTTCGTTAGCCATCTTTTTTAGCTCTAATACCTCGTTTTGAAAGTGTATGATGATTTTATCCTCAAGTAAAACACTCATTTGGTCAGCAATCTGTTGAACGATAGGGTATGTTTGTTGCTGAAATGTAAGTACATCACCATCTTGTACAGCATATGACATTTTAGATGGTTTACCATTCATCATTAAATGAGCTGAAAACTCTGGTAAATAAAGTGGCTTTCCGTCCACTTGAATATAAAATGACTCAAATTGTTTTAATAACTCCCAATTATTAGTGAGCTTAAATACATCCTCGACTGTTTCAGCTATTTCAAACATCACAACATCTCGATCATTTAATACATTATCGAGTGATACTGGGGAACCATTAACCGTTATTTGTGGTTCGATGACATACTTTGTATGTTGAATTGTAACGGTTTTAATGGCAGCATCATCTACAATATCTCTTACCGTAGCAGTAGCTGGCTGGCCGTCTTGACCTTCAATTAACTGGATGGCATCGCCTGATTTAATCATCGTTTTAGTGGATGCCTGATGACCATTCACTAAAATTTCTGCCGGTTGACCGTGACCACCAGGGATGAAAATATCTTGTCCATTTACATTCAATGATAATCCATGTCCTGGTTTTCCATATAACTGTTTGGCTCGAATATTGGCTGCTAAAAATGCATCAGCGACAGTCATTTCCTTTAATTCAAAAAGGCGAACTACTTGTTCATTGACAGTTAAACTCATATATTGAATAGGCATTTTTTTTGCTGCAATGGCAATACCGATTGGAGTCACCAATTCAGGAGATGCTTTAATGTGATCTTCCTTCGTTAAGTTTTGAATGGCATCAATCCCTCGAACGGCAATGCGGTTGGCAGGTAAATTTAGTACTAGTCCAAGTTCAGTTGTAAGTTTGGGTGTTAAGCTACCTCCACCAACAAGCATTACCGCCTTAGGAGCTGACTGATTATTAAGACGTAATATTTCTTCTCCAATGGCTTTTGCCAGTTGCTTGACAGCAGGATCGATTGCTTGAAGAACTTCTTCTTTCGGGTAATATTGATCAAAGCCTAAAATATCCTGAATTAATATTTCTTCTTCTGTTTGCAGTTGACGCTTCGCTTCTTCGGCAACTGGGAAGTCGAGTAAATAGTGGTCACTTAATGCCTCTGTTATTTCATCACCAGCTGTTGGTACCATGCCATATGCGACAACAGTACTTTTATCGGTAATGGCAATATCGGAAGTACCAGCGCCAATATCAACAAGCGCCACATTTAAACGACGCATTGTTGGGGGGATAAGCACATTAATAGCTGCAATAGGTTCTAATGTTAGTGCATCCATCTCTAAATCCGCGCGTTTAAGAGCCGCAATAAGCGATTCTACGACAACTCGTGGCAAGAACGTAGCAATAACTTCAATTTGTGCTTCATCGCCTTGCTGATCGAGTAGGCTACCAATTTCTTCTCCATCTAAACGATAGTATAGAACTGAATAACCAACACAATAATAGTGGCTTATTTTAGCATCTTCTTTGTGTTGAAGGAGTTGTTGCTGTGCCTGTTGAACAGCTTGTAGTTCTAAACGACTTATATCTTCTTCTGTAAAGATAGGTCGATTACGAATATTGATTGTCACGCTTGCTTGTTCTGTTTTCAATGAGCGACCAGCGGCAGCGACACTCACTTTTGTTAAAGGACCATGCTTCTCTTCAAGTTCATGTTTAATTTCATTGATTAAATCTGCCACATACATGACATTATGTATTTGACCATCTACCATGGCGCGTTCTTTATGTTCTTTTACTAAGATGTCTTCCACGTGAAAGCGGTCTTTATCTTCTGCTAAAATAATTCCTACTACAGAACGTGTACCGATATCAAGTGCAAATAATTTTGAACTCAATGTACTCGCTTCCTTTCTCGTAATTTGTATGTTAATATTATTATATAATTTAGCGAGTTGAAGCGCTAAATTAAAAATGCGTGACATTCTGCGCAACATTGATTATAATGTTGCTAATATCTAAAAATGTAACATACATTTCAGAGTTCTGAAAGTGTCTGTCATGAGGAGAGGAGCAAGAAAGTATGAGCCAAAAAGATTTAGAAAGCTTACGTAGTCAAATTGACGGTTTAAACTTAGAAATTCTACGTCTAATTAATGAACGAGCAGCAGTAGTTGATGAAATCGGTAAGATTAAAGAAAAACAAGGTGTGAATCGCTATGATCCATTGCGTGAACGACACATGCTTGATCTTATTAAAGAACACAATCAAGGTCCATTAAACCAAATGACGGTTGATTATATATTTAAGCAAATCTTTAAAACAGCTTTAAAACAACTAGAAGCAGATAAGAAAAAAGAGTTACTTGTATCACGTAAGAAGAAATCAGAAGATACTGTCATTAATGTGAATGGTGAACTGATTGGCCAAGGAAAACCATCTTTCGTATTTGGACCTTGTGCTGTAGAATCATACGAGCAAGTAGCAGCCGTAGCAGCATCTATTAAAGCAAAAGGTGAAAAATTAATTCGTGGTGGTGCTTATAAGCCACGTACTTCTCCATATGACTTCCAAGGTCTTGGGTTAGAAGGACTTAAAATTTTAAAACGTGTGTCAGAGGAATTTGGTTTAGGCGTTATTACGGAAATTGTTACACCAGGTCATTTAGAGGAAGCATTAGATTACATCGATGTTATCCAAATTGGTGCACGTAATATGCAAAACTTCGAATTATTAAAAGCAGCGGGTGCAACAAATAAACCTGTCCTTTTAAAACGAGGCTTAGCAGCGACAATTGATGAATTCATCCACGCAGCAGAATACATTATGTCTAAAGGAAATGAAAACATCATTCTTTGTGAGCGTGGTATTCGTACTTACGAAAAAGCAACGCGTAACACATTAGATATTTCTGCTGTACCAATTTTAAAACAAGAAACGCATTTACCAGTATTTGTAGACGTTACACATTCAACAGGTCGTCGTGATTTACTATTACCATGTGCTAAGGCAGCAATTGCTATTGGAGCTGATGGCGTCATGGCAGAGGTGCATCCAGATCCATCTGTAGCACTTTCAGATTCACAACAGCAAATGGATATTCCAACATTTGATGCTTTCTACAAAACATTACAAACTTTCATGAAGAATCATGAAATCAATGCTTAATTGTTGATAAACACCGCTTGCTCTAATCGGCAGGCGGTGTTTACTATATAGTGACAAAATAATGTCTAGAATAGTACTACTTGTACTTGGTTTTTCTTTTCATGTACATACTGCTTCTTGAAAAGAATATGAAAATTATCGTATGATAAGGCTATAAAAGGAAAAAAGGGAGGCACGTACGATGACTGTTACAATTTATGATGTTGCAAGAGAAGCAAATGTTTCTATGGCAACTGTCTCTCGTGTAGTCAATGGTAATCAAAACGTAAAACCGGCAACACGAAAAAAAGTATTAGAAGTAATTGAACGATTAGAGTATCGTCCAAACGCAGTAGCGCGAGGATTAGCAAGTAAGAAAACAACAACAGTTGGCGTGATTATCCCGGATATTGCAAACAATGTTTATGCGGAACTGGCACGTGGTGTAGAGGATATTGCAACAATGTATCGTTACAATATTATTTTAGCCAATTCAGACCAACATGAAGATAAAGAGCTTCAGCTACTGGATACAATGCTGGGAAAACAGGTTGACGGTATTGTCATGATGAGTGATGAAGTAACTGAAAAAATGCAACAAACTATGGATCATTCTCCTGTGCCAATTGTACTTGCAGGTTCAGTAGATGAATCACAAACAATTGCGACTGTTAATATAGATTATTATCAAGCAGCTTATGAGGCGATTACATTACTTATTCAAAATGGTCATAAGAGAATCGCTTTCGTAACAGGTCCGCTTTCGTATACTATTAATGGAAAATTCAAACTTGAAGCTTATAAAAAAGCCTTACAAGACGCAGGTTACCCTATAGATGAATCATTAATTGCTGCAGATGAATCGAGCTATGATATGGGCTTAGAGGCGTGGGAAACATTATCCTCACTAGAAAATCCTCCAACTGCTTATTTTGCAGGTAGTGATGAATTAGCAATTGGATTGATTCATGGTGCACAGGATGCAGGTAAAGATGTACCTGAGGATATCGAAGTAATCAGTTTTGAAAATTCGAAATTAGCTCGCATGGTTCGTCCGCAGCTAACAAGTGTCGCGTTACCGCTGTACGATATCGGAGCTGTCGCAATGCGCTTGCTGACAAAATTAATGAACAAAGAGCCTGTTGAAGACGAAGCGGTTATTTTACCGCATCGTATTGAGCATCGACAATCTGTCAAAAGTAAATAACGATACTTAACACGTAAATCTGTTCAGGATTTACGTGTTTTTATGTAGACGGATAGATGACTAAGAGCAAACGAAAAGCCTCACGATTGTCGTGAGGCTAGTGTTAAACGCGTTTTTCATTACGAACAATATGTAGCGCTTTGGCTAGCATTTGCGCGTTTTTTTCTTCAATCTCAGCCTTTCGAGGGATTGGTTCATACAAAGGATTTGGATCCTCCCAAGTTGGAATAAAAGGCACTGGTGCTTCAGGCTGCCAACGATCTAACCATGCTTGAGGGAGGGGACCTGTTGGTAATTGCTGATCTGTCATTTCAAGCCATAGCATAGACCATGCACGAGGCACAACACGCCAAATATCGTACCCTCCACCACCGACAGCAATCCATTTGCCTCCACAATATTCATGTGCTAATTTATGTGCAAGCTTTGGAATTTCTCTATAAATATTCATTGTCCCATATAAATGTGTTAATGGATCGAAAAAATGTGCATCTGCGCCATTTTGCGTTAGCACAACATCCGGCTTGAAAAATTCAAAAACTTCTCGCATAGCTTTTTCATATATTTCTAGGAAACTCTCATCTTCTGTAAAAGCATCAATTGGAAAATTAAAAGAAGCGCCATAGCCTTGTCCATTTCCGCGTTCTGTAATATTACCAGTTCCGGGAAAAAGATAGCGCCCTGTTTCATGAATGGACAATGTACAAACATCTGGATCTTCATAAAAACTCCATTGTACCCCATCCCCATGGTGGGCATCGGTATCTACATAAAGTACACGAGCATTGTATTTTTCCTGCAAATAGCGAATGGCTACTGTACTATCGTTGTAAATACAAAAACCTGATGCACGTCCACGGAAGCCATGATGTAGCCCTCCACCTAGATTGAGGGCGTGCTCGGCTTTTCCTTCCATAACATAATCGACAGCTGTTAACGTTCCACCGACGAGCTGTGCACTTGCTTCATGCATATATTCAAAAATGGGTGTATCTTCAGTGCCTATGCCGTAGCTTTCACATTGTGCCTCTGAAAGCTCACCGTGTCCAGCTCTTTTAACGATATCAATATATTTAGGGTCATGGGCAAGTAAAAGCTCTTCCTCTGTTGCGACACGAGCTGGAACAATATCCAAATCATTAAGAGCATCAATATTCTTTAGCAAATCCATTGTAAGTGTCAAGCGTTTATGATTGAAAGGATGAGTATCTGAAAATTTATATCCGAGTTGCTCTGGCGAGTAAACAAATACTGCTTTTTTCATTGTAATGAAACACCCGGTAAATTAGGCCATAATACATCAAAGCCTTCTTTGCGAAGATCTTCAATCATAGCTAGTGGATTCAATGTTTTTACTCGGACACTTAAAATTTTATTTTGGGTATTTTCAGAGTCAGGATAAACTAAGACGCTTTGGACATTTGCATGATGTTCGCGAAAAATTTTTGTAATCTCAAATAATATTCCTGGCGTATCGGATACACGAATTTCAATTTTTGAGCCAGGTTCAGTGGCACCTGTTAACTCTATATATGTATAGAGTAAATCTGTAGTAGTTACAATCCCTACTAATTTCCCTCCAGAGACAATTGGTAAACAGCCTACTTTGGATTCATAAAAAGTAAGAGCTACTTCTTCTACGAAATCAAGTGGATGACCGACAAGTGGATTTTTAACCATAATTTCTTCTACTTTTGCATTAAAAACTGGAGAATTAGGCTCATCACGTAAAGAGGAAGGTAAAGCCTCTTTAATATCTCTTTCCGTGATAACCCCAAGAACGTGTTGTTCCTCATCTACAACTGGCAAATGACGTACTTTTTTCTCACGCATTAATTTCAGTGCTTCAAACACTGTATTTGTCGGAGCCAGCGTGTGAGGCTCATCATTCATAATTTCTTCTACGATCATATACTCATCCCCTTTGTGTTGGTTTTAATACATGAAGCGATTTCTAAAGCGAAGTCTATCAAATCTTTCCATTGTCTCAGGGGGCACGCGTTTTCCTTCACGAGCCATCAAGCAGTTAGCAGGATGTGATGTAATTTCAGGGTCATCTGTAGCAAAATATTCGAAGTTGGCGGAGCCCATCATTTTCTCCATCATTTTGCGATAATCCCAAACATTTAAACCAGTCCCTTTTAAATCCCAATGCCAATAATATTCGGTAGTGATAACAAGATAGTCTTCCATTTCATCTCCCATAAAAGACACGGCTAGTAGTGCCTTACCAGCACCTGTACCACGATATTCTGGAATAACTTCAATAGCACCTAGCTCGATCATATTATCAATTCGATCTTCCGCCCATCGTTCAAGTGGATCGGGATATAGATAAGTGACGTAGCCTACAATAATGTTTTCATTTCGAATAATAATAATTCGTCCTTCAGGAAGCCCTGCAATTTCAATAATGGCTTGCTGCTGTTGCTTTGGAGGTCTAAAAGCAACCAAGCCTTCGTGGAATGAATATGTAGCTAATTTTTCTGGAGGAACAGGTCCTTCCACATACACAGTACCATGCTTTGTTTCCTTTGTGACAGAAAAAAAAGTTCTTTTATGTTCCATGATTACACCACCTGAGTTTAATAATTTCATTATAGCTGATTTCCTGCGGAAAAACGCTATTATTTGTAAAATATACTTGCATTTTTAGAAAAATAAAAATATTAAGACATTCTTAATAGATTCGTGTAAAATATATTTATATTGCATCTGTTATTTAACAGGTGAATGTTGTATGAATAAGCATTCATTAATTTTAAACTAGCTAAACTGTTGTATAACAAGTGCTGAAAAACGTATTTGTCTTTGGAGAAGGTAGCGGATTTTGAAGGGGGAAAATATGAAATAACGATTTGAAATTTGCTTACTAATGTACTAAAGCGATAGCAAAGAAAGGGGTAGTTTCATGGGGATGAAAACGATGGAGAAGTTGAATGCTTTACCAGGGCAATATAATTTGCCTAATTATGAGAGAGCTGCAGCAACACATGATTGGGCAGAGACAGAAAAGGGATTTAGTTGGTATGAAACAGGTCTTGTGAATATGGCGTATGAGGCAATTGATCGTCATACAGAAACACATCGAAAAAACAAAGTTGCACTTTATTTTAATGACGGTAAGCGTAAAGAGGCTTATTCTTTCAATGAAATGAAAAAGCTGACAAATAAAGCTGCAAATGTTTTTAAGGCAGCAACAAATTTAGAAAAAGGTGATCGCTTATTTATTTTCATGCCACGTTCACCGGAGCTTTATTTTTCTTTATTAGGCGCATTGAAAATGGGTGTTATTGTAGGTCCATTATTTGAGGCATTTATGGAAGGTGCAGTTTATGACAGACTTGCAGATAGTGAAGCTAAAGTATTAGTGACAACACCAGAGTTACTTGAACGGGTACCTTTAGAAAAGCTACCACATTTGCAGCATGTCTTTTTAGTAGGAACTGATATAGAGGAAACAACACAAATTTTAGATTTTAATAGACGCTTGAAAGAAGCATCTTCTCAATTTGACATTGAATGGGTGGACAGAGAGGATGGTATGATTCTTCATTATACTTCTGGATCAACTGGAGCACCGAAGGGCGTATTGCATGTTCATAATGCAATGCTTCAACAATATCAATCGACGCAATGGGTACTAGATTTGCGTGAAGATGATATTTACTGGTGTACGGCTGATCCGGGATGGGTAACAGGAACAGCATATGGAATTTTTGGTCCATGGTTAAATGGTATCACAATGCTAATTGTTGGCGGAAGATTCTCTCCACAAGCTTGGTACCAAGCAATTGAGGATTATAGTGTAACAGTTTGGTATAGTGCACCAACCGCTTTTAGAATGTTAATGGGTGCTGGTAGCGGGATGCTTGCGAATTATGATCTATCTTCGTTACGTCACATTTTATCTGTTGGTGAGCCGTTAAATCCAGAGGTAATTCGTTGGGGGATTGATGAGCTAGAACACCGTATTCATGATACGTGGTGGATGACAGAAACGGGTGCACATATGATTTGTAACTATCCTTCTGTGGATATTAAGCCAGGGTCAATGGGAAAACCATTACCAGGTATCCATGCGACGATTGTTGATGACGCCGGTAATGAAGTACCACCTTTTACAATGGGAAATCTAGCGATTCGACGTGGTTGGCCAGCGATGATGCGTCAAATTTGGGGGAATCCAGAGCGTTATGAATCCTATTTCTTAAAAGGTGAATGGTATGTGTCTGGGGACTCCGCCTATATGGATGATGATGGTTATTTCTGGTTCCAAGGGCGTGTAGATGATGTGATTATGACAGCTGGTGAGCGGGTAGGTCCTTTCGAAGTAGAAAGTAAACTACTAGAGCACCCTGATATAGTCGAGGCAGGGGTGATTGGAAAGCCAGATCCTGTACGGGGTGAAATTATTAAAGCTTTTGTATCCTTACGTGAGGGTGTAGAACCTTCAGATGCATTGAGTGAGGATATTCGCAATTTTGTTAAGAAGGGCTTATCTGCACACGCAGCACCTCGTGAAATCGAATTTAAGGATAAACTACCAAAAACACGCAGTGGTAAGATCATGCGTCGTGTGTTAAAGGCGTGGGAGTTAAATTTACCAACTGGTGATTTATCTACGATGGAAGACTAAGTCTCAAATAAAGTTTTAATATTGGATATTAATATTTACACGTCCAGTGCATAAATAGAAGGCGGAAATTCATTCGATAAGTGAATGAGTTTCCGCCTTCTTTTAACTTATTTCAGAGGTGAGTGCATTGAAAGTATGAATTGTTGGTGCAACCGGTATGGTGGATTAGAGCTTATTCGATTTTTACATAATCATAAAGCGGTGGAGCGGATCGATTTATTCACATCCTCAGAAGAAGGTGTTATTTCATATTGCCGATACACCTTTACAAAAAAAATGATTATGGAGAGAAATTTGATGTTGTTTTACGAGTACGCCTTCAGGTGTGACAAGTGAGCTATTACCTCCATTTTTAGGGAAAGGTCCTAAATTGATAGATTTATCTGGTGACTGCCGTTTACAAGATCCCGCGAGCTATGAAGCGTGGTACGGTAAAAAAGCGGCACCATTGGAAATCATTCAACAAAGTGTATATGGATTAACTGAATGGAATGCAGAAAATGTTCAATATGCTCCTCTTATCGCAAATCCAGGGTGCTATCCAACAGCGGTTTTACTTTCGTTGTTGCCGTTGCTAAAAGAGTGATTGATACAAGCTTTTTAGTGATTGATGCGAAAAGTGGTGTTTCAGGAGCCTGAAATAAGCCATCGTAAACAACGCAATTTAGCGAGGCAAATGAAAGCTTATCAATCTATAAAATGAATGCATATCAGCATATACCAGAAATTGAACAGGCCATTTTAATGTTTACAGGGGTCGATACAACCATCTCTTTTAGCCTACGAAGTGAAGCTGTTATGCTCTTAGCCTACATGGCCAACGATCAAGGTGTTACCTCTTTTTTATCAATAATAAAAGGGAACTGTGCCATCGATCCATTTATTTTTAGTTGTTTGCTTTTTGAAGAGACATTTTGTAAAGTGATAGCATAACGGGTATGAAGGAGGCATTTTAAGATGGAAAAAATTTGTTTTCAGTACGATCAAACATTGAGATTTATGGGGCATCATGAAATGAAGTACAAGCAAGATTTTATTACATCGGCGCATCATTCATTACATAGTCGAAAAGGAGCAGGAAGCGAATATCTAGGTTGGCTTGATCTACCACAGAAGTATGATCAAGAAGAGTTTTCACGAATTCAAGCGACTGCTCGAAAAATAACGGCTGATAGCGATGTCCTACTTGTCATCGGGATAGGTGGTTCTTATGTAGGAGCAAGAGCCGCGATCGAGGCATTAAATCATTCCTTTTATAATATACAATCGTCAAAACAACGAAAAAAGCCGCAAGTGTTTTTTGTTGGCAACAATATTAGCTCTACGTATATAAGCGATCTGATTTCCTTACTCCAAGGGAAGGATGTCTCTGTCAATGTTATTTCAAAGTCAGGAACAACTACAGAGCCAGCGATTGCTTTTCGTATTTTAAAAAAATTCCTAGAAGAGAAGTATGGGAAAGAAGAAGCACGATCACGAATTTATGTAACAACCGATAAAATGAAAGGGGCTCTTAAAACACTCGCGATGACCGAAGGATATGAGTGTTTTGTTATCCCAGATGACGTAGGTGGGCGTTTTTCTGTACTGACCGCTGTTGGCCTTTTACCGATCGCAGTCAGTGGTCTGTCTATTCAATCAATGATGGATGGGGCTCTTGCTGCTCAAAACGATTTTAATGATCCTTCTCTTGTCACGAACGAAGCGTATCAATACGCTGTTGTGAGGAACATTTTATACGATAAAGGGATGACGACAGAGGTGCTTGTCAATTACGAGCCTTCGTTGCATTATGTAGCGGAATGGTGGAAACAACTTTTTGGAGAGAGTCAAGGAAAAGATGGTAAAGGATTGTTTCCAGCTTCGGCTAATTTCTCGACCGATTTACATTCCGTGGGACAGTATGTTCAAGAGGGGCGTCGCAACTTATTTGAAACGGTATTGAATGTGAAAAAAGCTCGCGAAGAACTGACAATTGAAGCGGCAGCTACAGATTTGGATGATCTCAACTATTTAGCCGGGAAAACGATTGATTTTGTCAATAATAAAGCTGTTCAAGGAACGATGCTCGCGCATACTGATGGAGGCGTTCCTAATTTGCTTATTACAATTCCTGAATTGAACGAATATCATTTTGGATATTTGGTGTATTTTTTTGAACTGGCATGCGCTATGAGTAGCTATTTGTTAGGGGTTAACCCATTCGATCAACCTGGGGTTGAAGCGTATAAGACAAATTTGTTCGCTTTGCTTGGAAAACCAGGTTTTGAAAAGCAACAAGCTCTGTTGGAGAAACGACTGCAAAAATGACGTTTGAAATTAAATTGAATCCGATTACATTAAATGCCAGTAGAAGTGTTATTGCTTTTACTGGTTTTTGGTATGCGCTTGGCGAATGTGATAACTCCGTGGTGCAAGTCCACTCCACTCCACTCTACTCCTGACAGTAGGAACGGAAAGCAAGAAGATAAAGGTTCACACCAAATCCAAACAGCTTTGGGAATAGGACATTATCGCCATACACCCTCCCGATTTTCGCAAAACTTAATGATCGTTGATAAATGCCTTTCAAAAAGAAGTCAATTCATCTTTTCCTAACCAAATGAAACGATCAATTATTTCGATTTCCTTCTTTCTCGTTGGAGAATTGTCAAAACCGGATCTATTTTCAACGCATCATTCAAGTTGGATGGACAAAGAAAGGGACTAGCCTCTGCTAGGAGCATGACGAGAAAACCAAAAGTTATTTACACGAATAAAATTGAACAACTCAAAAGGGCTTGGGAATTTTTCATTCCCAAGCCCTTTTGGCGATCATCGGATTGTTCCAGTGTCAACGTATACTGGTGTATTTTTAGGATGTAACGTTTTGAAAAAACTGAGGTAAAAATTCTTTGTGTGCTTCTAACATCTCATCTACAATTTCTTTGGCAATGGTGTCAGAAGGAGACAGTGGGTTAATCGTTAACGCAAGAACTGCTTTATTGTAGTCCCCTGTTACTGCGGCTTCCGCTGCTACTCTTTCAAATGACTTGATTTGTTGGACTAACCCCCGAACTTGTACAGGAAGATCTCCCATAACAATTGGTTTAGGACCGTCTTTTGTAATAATACAACTCACTTCTACTGCCGAGTCATTTGGAATACTGGCGATTGCCCCATTATTTCGTGTGTTAACTGGTTGAATGTCTCTTTTGTCTGTATAGATAGACGTAATTAAGCGAACTGCTGCATCCGAGTAATGCGCGCCACCACGTTTTTCTAATTGAGGTGGTTTAATCGCTAGGTTCGGATCTTTATATAGTTCAAATAATTCGGTTTCTAACTTTTGAACGACCTCGGCGCGAGTCCCTTCTTTTTTAGCGTTTTCAGTATCTCTTTCTACCATTTCGCTTGTTTTGTAGTAATACATATGGTAAGGGCAAGCTAGAACATCAAGAGCTTTAATGAACGCGGGTTCCCAACCTAAGCCTTCGATATTTTTAACAAAGCTGCTATTATTAGGATCCATTAACAGATTAATGACTTGATCTTTAACGCTCTCGCCATCCACATAAACGTCTAATCCATAAACCATATGATTGAGACCTGCAAAGTCAATACGAATTCGAGAATGGTCTACATCTAGTAACTTGGCAATCCCCATTTCCATTCCGATTGGAACATTGCATAGGCCGACAACTTTTTTAATGGTAGAGTAACGCAATATGGCTTCTGTTATCATGCCAGCAGGGTTTGTAAAGTTGATTAACCATGCATCAGGACAGAGCTCTTCCATGTCTTTACAGATATCTAAAATAACCGGAATTGTCCGCAATCCTTTAAATAAACCGCCTGGTCCGTTTGTTTCCTGACCAAGGACACCATATTTTAATGGAATTCTTTCATCTTTTGCACGAGCATCTAGCAGTCCGACACGAAATTGAGTCGTTACAAAATCCGCATCTTTTAAAGCAGCTCTTCGATCAAGTGTTAAATGCACTTCGATGGGAAGTCCTGCTTTTTTAATCATGCGTTTGGCAAGCTCTCCAACGATCTCTAACTTTTCTTTTCCAGCTTCTACATCGACTAACCATAGTTCCTTTAGAGGTAATTCATCATAGCGTTTAATGAAACCCTCTACTAATTCAGGTGTATAACTTGATCCTCCGCCAATTGTTGCAATTTTAATCCCTTTTGTCATCGTCTAAGCACCTCCGTATAATTTAGCAAATCTAGCAATCGTGTAATTTGTTCTTAACTCTTAAGGGAATTACAAAGTGACGTATTCTCACTCTCTGATTTGATTGTAAACCCGATTCAGTAAGATGGTGAAGAGGGAAAGAGCATTTAGTTTTTTATAACAAAAGAACGTATTTGTTACAACGATGTAACGTTATGTTTTATTGAAAAGATATGGTACGATACCTCCAAAGTATTGTACTGGTTGTCTCCCTATTTTATAAGGAAAGGAGAATCATTTAGACATGTTTACAATTGAGGCGATTGCGTCATTCAATGAGTTAGAGACATCTATCTACAACTATATTTGTCAAAACGGCGAAAAAGTGATCTATATGCGGATACGTGAACTTGCAGATGAAACCCATGTATCAACCGCTACGATTTTACGTTTTTGTCGAAAAGTAAATTGTGAGGGCTTTTCAGAATTTAAAGTGAAGCTTAAATGGCATTTAAAAGAAAATAAAGCGATTCAGTTAAAAGGCTCCGGGCATTCTGTAATGGAATTTTTTGAGAGGACGTTAACAGGAAATCTAGAAGAAAATATTAGGGAAGCTGCTCGTTTTGTGTCAGAATCAGATAATGTCATTTTTATTGGAATCGGAGGTTCTGGTATTCTAGCTGAATACGGAGCACGATATTTCTCAAACTTAGGTAAATTTTCTATGTATATAAAAGATCCGTTCTTTCGGATTCAAGCCAACTCAAATAGCGTAACAATCGCTTTATCCGTCAGAGGAGAAAATGATTTTACGGTCACTCATATCAATCAGTTGAAACAAGAAGGAAGTAAGATTATTAGCATTACCAATAGTAAACATTCGACCATTGCGAAAATCTCTGATATAAATATTCCTTATTATGTAACAGAAGAACGGTTTAAAAACACAGATATTACGACACAGGTACCCGTTATTTATATCTTAGAATCAGTGGCCCGAGAAATCTATAGACTTACTCAAGAAGAAAACTAGTTACGATTCTCCCCTTGTCAACGTAGAAGGTAATAAAAAATATTTTTTGATCTTTATTTAGACAATTTCAGTGTTTCGAGCGAACTCTTTTAAACTTACGCCCGCTCTCTTTTGTCATCGTCTTCTTATGTTTATTATATACATTTTGTAGAACTCAAAATGTATATAGTTCTTACCAAAAACGATTATAATTTGTTAAGATAATAAAAAAATAAAGCGCTTACAGGTGAATGCATGTGTTGTTCCTGTTTGGTAGGCAAGATCTACGTTTGTAATCGAATCGCTACAGGCTATTCTTAAATCCACATTTTGTCATCGTTATTTTTATTTAACAACTTGTGAAGGGGGAGTCTAAATGAACATCAAAAAGATTTTAAACAATAATGTCGTTGTGACGACTACTAAATTGAATCAGGAAATTGTAGTTATGGGGAAGGGATTGGCTTTTCAGAAGAAAATTGGTGAGACTATTGATGCTTCCAGAATTGAAAAGACCTTTGTATTGGAAAACCATGAGATCTCTCAGAAGCTTTCTATTTTATTGAAAGATACTTCTGAACTATACGTGAATATTTCTTCGAAAATTTTTGACTATGCCCAATCCGAACTTTCAAGCAAATTGGATGAATATTTATATGTTGCATTAACCGATCACTTAAGCTTCGCGATTAGCAGACACAAACAAGGGATTTATTTAAAGAACGTGTTGTTATGGGAAATTCGAAAATATTATAAGCAGGAGTTTCAAATTGCCTTAAAATCCTTAGATATCATTGAAAGTGATACAGGAATCCGACTTGGGGAAGATGAGGCCGCTTCGATTGCCTTGCATTTAGTGAACAGTCAATTATTCAGTGAAGATATGGCTTCAGCCGTGCGAGTTACTGAAATTGTTAACGATATTTTGAATATTGTTAAATATCATTTTCGGATGGAATTGGATGAAAGTTCAGTCAACCATGAACGTTTCTTAACACATCTTCGTTTCTCTGCAATCCGGTTTATTCGGAAAGAGAAAGAGACCAAAAGAAATGACCCATTTCTTTATAAACAAGTAAAAAAGAAATATTCAACGGCCTTTCAGTGCAGTCAAAAGATTATGGTCTATTTGGAGAATACGTACGGCTGGGTTATATCGAACGAAGAAATAACTTATTTAACATTGCACATTCATCGTATCATCAACCGATACACGAATTAGATGGTTCATCTGAATAAAAGATAAGCATTTTTCTGTCCGTAGTGATACTCTACATTTAAAGGAGCTTAACACCAAATTCACTCAAAAATTTTATTTCCAGGGTCTATGTCACCAAAAAAAAGCCACTTCTTAAATCCTGTTTATGTACTCACATTCTGGGCAAATACACCCTATTTTTCATGTCAGGGTTGGGAGTGAAAAACTCATGAAAGTTCTATATGAATAAAAAACATAAGATTTTTAAAAAAACTGAAAAATTTGACTTTTCGCTCAAACCGGGATATTATGATTGCAAGACAATTGTCAATCTATTAAAAAACAACTAATAATGGAGGCGGATACTATGAAAAAAGTAACTATTAATAAAGTAGAGAAAATACTTCCTCTAATCAATCAACATATTTAATTTTAGAATCATTACTACTTATTAGTTAACTAATTCTATTGATTACTTAAAAGGTTTTAGATAAATTGTCGGTCATGAGAACCCTGTTAAGCAACTTGGGTTAATTTAATAAAACGAATGAAATATAAGGGTACTTGCGATAAAGTAGTCAATATAAGAATTCTTTTCTTTGGTGTTTGTTTCAACGCAACAACCTTACTAGAAATGGATTTTTTTTATATTTGTAAGTAAAAAAGTTAATCCAACAGAAAAGCTGATAGGTTAGTTTTTCTATGGAATTTTGTATATGTTGGTGAATAATCTAAGGAAAATTAAATATCTTTTGAAGGAATGTTACCATCTTTGGGCATAACCTGATTTGCTTTGAACGGCACGATGTATGAATTGTGCCTTGTTCCAAGTCGAATCAGGTTTTTTTGTTGAAAAAATCACCATCACTTGTTTTGGGTGTTTTCTCACTAGCAAAATGGTTGCTGATCTAAGAGTGCTCAATATGTGCAGATGACTCACCTTAAAAGTGGCGGAAGGCTATCGAGAAAGCGTTACTAATAAATTGGGTTCCTGTTTTGAACCTGGACTGCCGAACCCAGACCATGAAAGACGTTGTAGAACTGGACGGCGTTCATCTACTGGGCTATACAAAATGGGGCTGTATCGATCTTGTTTCAGCGGGAACTGGAGAAATGAAAAAACAGTATAGCTTTATCTATGTCGATCGCGACAATGAAGTCAATGGGACATTGAAACGCTCGAAGAAAAAATCATTTGACTGGTATAAAAAAATAATCGCTACAAATGGGGAAGATTTAACGAACACATAAAAAGGAGGGGTAAAAAGATGAAAAGATTAGCAAAAATATTAGGGATATTAATGTTAGGTTTATTAGTAGTTGCAGGGTGTAGTACTGGCAATAGGAAAAAAGACGATGCTGCAACAGCTAAAAAGACACCAGAAGAATTGACGCTGTATATCGTACGTCATGGTAAAACGATGCTGAACACAACTGATCGTGTTCAAGGCTGGTCAGATGCAGTATTGACGAAAGCAGGAGAAGAAGTTGTAACCGCTGCGGGGGTTGGATTAAAGGATGTTGAATTTCAAAATGTTTACAGCAGTGACAGTGGTAGAGCTATCCAGACAGCCAATCTGATTGTGAAAGAAAATGAAAAATCATCCGATTTAAAAGTTATTACAGATGAGCGATTAAGAGAATTCAACTTTGGTACGTATGAAGGTGATTTGAATCATACGATGTGGCAGGATATTGCAGATGATCAAGGTGTTACATTAGAAGAGTTCATGAAAAATGTGACACCTGAATCATTTGCTAATAGTTTAGCAAAATTAGATGCTAAAAATGTTGAAGATGCAAAAATCAACTGGCCAGCAGAGGACTATAAGACGATTACCACCAGACTTAAAGCAGGTATTGAAGACATCGTTGAAAAAGAGATGAAGAATGAAGGGACAGGAAAAGTATTGATCACTTCACATGGATTAAGTATCTCTGCATTGTTAGCTACATTGTTTGATGATTTTAAGATGCCTGAAGGCGGTTTGAAAAACGCTAGTGTTTGTACAGTGAAATATAAAGATGGAAAGTATACGCTAGATAAAGTCAACGACTTAAGCTATATTGAAGCAGGGCAAAATTAAATATCTTTTGAAGGAATGTTACCATCTTTGGGCATAACCTGATTTGCTTTGAACGGCACGATGTATGAATTGTGCCTGTTTCCAAGTCGAATCAGGTTTTTTAATTGAAAAAAATACCATCACTCATGTTGGATGTTTTCTCACTAGCAAAATGGTTACTGATCTAGGAGTGCTCAATGTGTGACAACGACTCACATTAAAGGTGATGGGAAGCATTATTGAGAAAGCGTTACTAATAAATTGGGTTGCTGTTTTGAACCCCACTTGCTGGACTTGCTCTTTTCAAAAAAAGAACGACTTTTCGATTTAATATTCCTAATATAGGGGGGATCTGGTTTAAGAGACCTAGCTTATGTGGTGTTTTATTGATGTCTGTGTTCATTTGTAAAAAAAGGATAGAAAGTGGAGGTGGGATCAGTTGAAGTATGAACAATTGGCAAAAGACATTATTGAAAATGTTGGTGGTAAGGAAAACGTGATCAGCGTTGTTCATTGTATTACTCGTTTGCGTTTTAAGTTAAAAGATGAAGGAAAGGTACAGACTGATGTCCTAAAGAATATGGAACGCATCGTTACGGTCATGAAAAGTGGTGGTCAGTATCAAGTGGTTATCGGAAATCATGTACCAGATGTCTATAAAGCAGTTGTCGAGGTTGGTGATTTTCATACAGAAGCGTCTGTAGAAGATGTTGATAAAAAGAAAGAAGGGTTATTTACCCAATTTATCGACGTTGTTTCGAGTATCTTTACTCCGATTCTTGGTGTTTTAGCGGCAACCGGGATGATTAAAGGATTTAATGCTCTGTTTGTAACATTTGGCTGGTTAAGCAATACTTCAGGGACTTATCAAATCATAAATGCGATTGGCGATTCGTTGTTTTATTTTTTCCCAATCTTCCTCGGATACACAGCTAGTAAGAAATTCGGGGGAAATATTTTTATCGGGATGGCCATCGGAGCCTCAATGGTTTATCCAACGCTGTCGGGTCTAACAGCTGGTGAACCCCTTTACACATTGTTTGCGGGCACGATAATTGAATCACCTATTCATATAACATTTTTAGGGATTCCAGTTATTTTAATGTCTTATGCATCGTCTGTTATTCCGATCATTCTTGCCGCTTATTTTGGGGCAAAAGTAGAGAATGGGTTTAAAAAAATAATTCCCGATGTTGTGAAAATGTTCTTGGTGCCTTTCTTTACATTACTTGTTGTTGTACCGATTACATTCATGGTCATTGGACCCATTGCAACATGGGCTGGTCAACTTTTAGGACAAGGAACAATTTGGATTTATGAACTAAGCCCATTAGTGGCCGGAGCTTTTCTAGGTGGTTTATGGCAAGTGTTTGTTATTTTCGGTCTGCACTGGGGTTTGATTCCGGTTGCGATAAACAATATTTCGGTTTTGGGTTCAGATCCAATTTTAGCATTGACATTTGCGGCTTCTTTCGCACAAATCGGAGCTGTTCTGGCAGTGTGGATTAAAACGAAACAGCAAAAGTTGAAAACTCTTAGTATTCCAGCATTTATTTCTGGTATTTTCGGCGTCACCGAGCCAGCGATTTATGGCGTGACCCTTCCATTGAAAAAACCGTTTATTATGAGTTGTGTTGCTGCTGCTGTTGGAGGAGCAATCCTAGGAGTGTCGGGAACTCGTAGTTTTATGATGGGGGGCCTAGGAATCTTTGCTTTTCCAACCTTTATCGATCCGGAAAACGGGTTCACTGCTGGATTTACGGGCGTCATTATCGCGATTCTTGTCGGTTTTGTATTCGCGTTTATCCTGACATTTTTATTTGGAATGGGAAGAGGAACAAAAACGGCGCAAGCTGCTGGAAATACGCTAGTCGCAACACAAAATACGGACCGCAGAGAACCTGAAATGCCTGTTGAGAATGATGTGATTGCGAGCCCATTAACGGGTGAAGTGATGAGTGTATCGGATCTGAAAGATGCAGCATTTGCATCAGGTGCACTCGGAAAAGGAGTTGCCATTGAGCCTGTAGAAGGGAAATTATTTTCACCCACTTCCGGAACGGTTTCTGCGCTTTTTCCAACAAATCATGCGATTGGGATTACAACTGATCAAGGGGTAGAAATTTTAATTCATCTAGGGATGAATACTGTCCAACTTGATGGGAAATATTTCACTGCTCATACAGCACTAGGTACTCGTGTAGAGAAAGGGCAGCTTCTGATTGAATTTGAGATTGCGTCAATTAAGGCAGCGGGATACGTTGTAACAACACCAATCGTTGTGACCAATTCTGATAACTACAATCTAGTGATAACGGAAGTTAAGCACGTTGAAGTCGGTGATCGTTTAATCGAGTTCGAGGGTGTAACTTCAGGCAGCAGTTTGCCACTTCTTTAAGTGATAAGTTAGTATTCAGTCGGAAGGGAAGCCTCCTCTGGCAGATGTCGCAATTTTGAAGGGGTTGGGGGCATGCCCTTTTAAAATCTAGGCGTAAGTGATCTCTGTTTTATCAATAAGAAGGGAAGCGTTGTCGAACTCACAATGCACGTTATCCCTTCCACTACTATTGTAAAGGAGTTTTAGTATGTCTAATTTAATATTTCCTAAAGACTTTTTATGGGGCGGTGCGATCGCTGCCAATCAGGCTGAAGGAGCTTCTTTTAAAGATGGAAAGGGATTAACAATTGTTGATTTGCTGCCGACCGGCAAAAAACGTTGGGAAGTGATGACTGGACAAATCAATTCCTTTCAACCAATCGAAGGAGAATACTACCCATCCCATGGTGCGATCGATTTTTATCATCAATTTAAAGAGGATATTGCTTTGTTTGCGGAAATGGGATTCAAAGTACTGCGTGTTTCCGTGGCTTGGGCACGAATTTTCCCAAATGGTGATGAGGAGCAACCAAATGAGGCAGGCTTGCAGTTTTATGATGATTTATTCGACGAACTTATAAATCATGGAATTGAACCTGTTGTGACGATTGCTCATTTTGATGTACCTGTCCACTTGATCGAAACGTATGGCAGTTGGCGAAATCGAAAATTGGTCCATTTTTTTGAAACGTACGCAACAACTCTTTTTACTAGGTACAAGGATAAAGTAAAGTACTGGATGACATTTAATGAGATCAATATGCTTCTGCACTTACCGTTTGTAGGTGCTGGCCTTGTTTTTAAAGAGGGAGAGAATAAACAACAAATTCAATATCAAGCGGCACATCATCAGCTTGTCGCATCTGCACTTGCTGTTAAAGCTTGTCATGAAATCATACCGAATGCAAAAATTGGTTGTATGTTAGCTGCGGGGTCTACCTATCCATATACATGTCATCCGGAAGATGTTTTGAGTGCAATGGAAAAAGACCATGAGTCCTTTTTCTTCATTGATGTGCAATCACGAGGTCAATACCCAAGCTATGCAAAGCGCTTTTTTAAAGATCGCCATTTGACGATTGAAATGGAAAAAGAGGACGAAAAACTTCTGAAAAATCATACCGTTGATTATATCGGGTTCAGCTATTACGCAAGCAGGGTAACAAGCACGGATCCTGAAGTATTAAAAAATACGACAAATGGGAATGTATTTAGTTCTGTTGAAAATCCGTATTTAGAAAAGTCGGAATGGGGTTGGACGATTGATCCTAAGGGTTTCCGGATTACGGCGAATCAGTTATACGATCGCTATCAAAAGCCTTTATTTGTGGTTGAAAATGGCTTAGGTGCTGTCGATAAAGTAACTCCTGAAGGCGAGATTAATGACGATTATCGAATTGACTACTTAAGAAAACACATTGTGGAAATGGCTGAAGCAATCGAGGATGGCGTGGAGATAATCGGGTATACAAGTTGGGGACCGATCGACCTGGTCAGTGCTTCTACGGGCGAAATGAAAAAGCGGTATGGCTATATTTATGTTGACAAAGATAATGAAGGCGAGGGATCGCTAAAGAGAATGAAAAAGAAGAGCTTCCAGTGGTACAAGAAAGTGATTGAATCCAACGGAGAAAATCTCGATTAACCAAATCCGATTGAGATTGGAGCTTGAATCAACTTTTCGCCAGTTCCACTTACAAGAAGGTAAAAAGTTTTTTTAATGTACCCTTTGTAAAGGACGTTTAAAAAAAGGTAGGCAACTTTTTTGAAGCTGCTGTCTGTATTTTGCAGGCGGCAGCTTTTTTAAATTCAAAAAGGCTCTTCCCTTAAATGGCGAGGCTTCTTCAATTTATGCAACGTGTTGAGCGCAATTTCTATACTCAATGTACCATCATATCCAAAACAATTTACCATATGATTACGAAATAGCAGCTTCCAACTGTTCGTAAATGGTAAATTAACTATATAAATACTTTATAAAAGTTAATCTATTAGAGATTCCGTCACTATTTCTAAGTATTCTCTTTGTTATATAGCGTTTAGTAATCTAAACTTTTTTCAAAATCATTCATTAAACAAAGCTTGCGAAAAATTCAGATATAAATAAAAATTCAGTTGACTTAATAAATATGCAGAAGTATACTAATTTTAACTTATTTCAGAGGTGAGTGCATTGAAAGTAGGAATTGTTGGTGCAACCGGATACGGTGGATTAGAGCTTATTCGATTTTTACATAATCATAAAGCGGTGGAGAGGATCGATTTATTCACATCCTCAGAAGAAGGTGTCATTTTTTCTTCTAAGTTTGGTCATCTCGTTCATATAGCCGATACACCTTTACAAAAAATTGATTATGGGGCTTTAGAGAAATTTGATGTTGTTTTTACAAGTACGCCTTCAGGGGTGACAAGTGAGCTATTACCTCCATTGGTAGGGAGAGGGCCTAAATTAATAGACTTGTCTGGTGACTTCCGTTTACAAGATCCCACGAGCTATGAAGCGTGGTACGGTAAAAAAGCGGCACCATTGGAAATCATTCAACAAAGTGTATATGGCTTAACTGAGTGGAATGCAGAAAATGTTCAACATGCTCCTCTTATCGCCAATCCAGGGTGCTACCCAACAGCGGTTTTACTTTCGTTGTTACCGTTGCTAAAAGAAAGATTGATTGATTCGAACTTTTTAGTAATTGATGCGAAAAGTGGGATTTCAGGGGCCGGTAATAAGCCATCGCAAACGACACATTTTAGTGAGACAAATGAAAGCTTTTCAATCTATAAAACAAATGCACATCAGCATATACCAGAAATCGAGCAGGCCATTTCAATGTTTGCAGGGGTCGATACAACCATTTCTTTTAATACTCATTTAGTGCCAATGACTAGAGGGATTTTATCTACCTCATATGCACCTGTTATGCCTGGTGTTACAGAGCATCAGCTAGTGGCTTGTTTACAGAATGCCTATGAAAAGCATCCGTTTGTACGGATTGTTACAGATGTAAATAGTCTAGGAACAAACCGCGTTAAAGGTTCGAACTATTGTGATATTTTTGTAAAAGTAGATAGCCGTACGAATCGTGCCACAATCGTTGGCGTTATCGATAATTTAGTCAAAGGGGCTGCAGGGCAAGCCATTCAAAATATGAACGTTCAATTTGATTTACCACAAACGACAGGATTAGATGTCGTTCCATTCTTTATTTAAAAACAAAGGGGGAAAGATTTTATGACATTAATAGCATCCGCAAGTATTATGAAAAAATTATCAAGTAAAAATATTGTTTCACCAAAGGGCTTTAAAGCTGCGGGTTTACATTGTGGTTTAAAGCATAAGAAAAAGGATTTAGCTGTATTAGTAAGTGAAGTACCAGCGAGTGTAGCAGGTGTCTTTACAACGAATGCTGTGCAGGCAGCACCATTAAAAGTAACGAAAGAGGTTGTATACACAACGAAGAAAATGCAGGCGATGATTGTCAACTCTGGAAATGCTAATGCATGTACAGGGAAGCAAGGGGCGAAGGATGCACAAACAATGCAGTTCTTAATGGCAGAAAAGCTTGGTATCGAGGCAAATTTAGTAGGTGTTTGCTCAACGGGTGTCATCGGTGAAATTATGAATATGGAGCCAGTGGCAAATGGGGTTAATCAGTTAGAGCCAAAGGATAATTTAGAAAGTGCGATTGATTTTGCCCAAGCGATTTTAACAACAGATACCGTTATGAAAAACACAAGCTACAGCACTATTGTTGATGGTAAAGAAGTTATTATTGCTGGGGTTGCAAAAGGTTCGGGTATGATTGAACCAAATATGGCGACAATGCTAGGTTTTATTACGACGGATGCAAATATTGAATCAGATGTCCTGCAGGCAACATTATCTGATATAACTAATTTGACTTTTAATGCAATTACAGTGGATGGGGATACATCTACAAATGACACAGTAGTTGTGATGGCAAACGGCTTAGCTGGCAATGAAGCTTTAACTCCTAACCATCCAGATTGGCAAAACTTCTATTATACATTGAAAACAGTAGCTCAAGACTTAGCAAAAATGATCGCCAAAGATGGTGAGGGTGCAACGAAGCTGATTGAAGTTGAAGTGGAAGGGGCAATTTCTGATGAAGAAGCGCGTAAAATTGCTAAAACAGTAGTTGGTTCACCGCTTGTGAAAACGGCAGTATTTGGGTGTGATGCAAACTGGGGACGTATTATTGCCGCTATAGGATATAGTGGCGCAATGGTTGATCCAGAAAAAATTACGATCCAAATTGGCGGTGTTACTATGGTTGAAAACGGTGAGCCAGTTCCGTTTTCAGAGGATGGGTTAATTCAGATTTTAAAAATGCATGAAGTGAAAATCTATGTGTCACTTGGTATTGGGGAAGGCAAGGGGCATGCTTGGGGATGTGATCTAACTTATGACTACGTTCAAATTAATGCCTCATACCGCTCGTAAACGAATGGTCATTAAGCTGGGTGGTAGTACGCTAGAAGGCTTAAATGAATCGTTTTTTGAGAATTTTAAAAAACTCCAAGAAAGCGGTGTAGAGCTTATTATTACCCATGGCGGTGGCCCGGCTATTAACCGTGAACTAGCGGTGCGCGGTATAGAATCACATGCTTTAAACGGTATTCGTGTAACGAGCAAAGCTGCAATTGATATTGTACAGTCAACATTAATAGGAAAGGTCAATCCAGCGCTTGTTCATGAATTAACAACGGCCGGCATAGCTGCAATTGGTTTAAACGGATTTGATGGTCAGTTGATTGTAGCGGATTATCTAGACAAAGATGTATTCGGTTTTGTTGGAGAAGTAAAGACCGTCAATACATCTTTGCTAGAAGCATTAATTAGTGCGGGGATTGTACCGGTTATTGCTTGCGTTGGAGCAGATGAACATGGCCAGGCATTGAATATTAATGGGGATACGGTAGCTAGCGAAATAGCACTAGCTTTAGATGCAGATAGCTTATTACTAGTAACGGATGTAAGTGGTATTCGAATTAACGATGAATATCAATCAAAAGCAACATCTTCTTTCATTAATCAATGGATAGAGGAAGGGCATATTTACGGTGGAATGATTCCTAAAGTTCAAGGAGCTCTCGAATGCTTAAATGCAGGTATTCCATCAGTGCAAATTGTTGGGGAAAACTTAGTAGGTACGACGATTTTATCTCGTTCTCAGTGAAAGTTATTCTTCTTTATAGTAGGAATGACTGTTCTAATGGCATAGAGGTAGCAATATAGTTGAGTAAGATTGAAGATTTTAGCGATGAATTTAAGTAGGGGTGATAAGATGAGTGCTTTATTTGGAAACTATGGCAAACGCCGCGCCCAAATTGTCAAAGGGCAAGGAACAGTTGTCGAAGATTCTGCTGGGAAAAAATATTTAGATTTTATAAGTGGAATTGCTGTAGTGAGTCTTGGGCATGCACATCCTGCAATTGTGGAGGCTATTCAAGATCAAAGTAAAAAGCTATGGCATACTTCTAATTTATTTGATATTCCTGGTCAGGAGAAGGTTGCCCAAAAATTAATAGCTGATACACATTTTTCTTATGCATTTTTCTGTAATAGTGGTGCGGAAGCAAATGAAGCGGCCATTAAGCTGGCACGTAAGCATACAGGGAAAAATCATATTATTACTTTCGAGAAATCCTTTCATGGGCGAACTTTTGGAGCAATGTCCGCAACAGGTCAGGGCAAGGTACATAATGGCTTCGGACCACTTGTTGAAAAGTTTACAATTCTGCCTTTTAATGATGTGGCAGCGCTTGAAGCAACGATTGACGATTCTGTCGCAGCGATTATGTTGGAGATGATTCAAGGTGAGGGCGGCGTTAACAGTGTATCACCAGAGTTCGCAGCAGCAATAGCGAAAGCCTGTGACGACAAAGGAATATTACTAATGATCGATGAGGTTCAAACAGGTATTGGACGAACAGGAACAAAATATGCTTTTGAGCAAACGATTTTAAAGCCACATATTGTGACATTGGCCAAAGGGCTAGGTGGGGGCTTCCCTGTCGGTGGGATGCTTGGAACAGCCGAGCTATATGATACATTTAGTCCTGGCACACATGGGACAACATTCGGTGGGAACCCACTTGCAATGAGTGTTGCTGAAACCGTGCTTGATCATGTCTTTGAACCTGCATTTTTACAAAATGTACAGGAGCTATCCACATATTTTGTGAAGCAGTTGAAAGCGAATCTCCCTTCTACGTATACCGTACAGGGCCAAGGTTTACTTCTTGGTATTGGCTGTGGCGATATTGAGGTAGCCTCATATATAGCAGCGGCAGAGGAAAATGGCTTATTATTAGTAGGAGCAGGGCCAAACGTTATTCGGCTATTACCACCATTAACTGTGTCAAAAGCTGAAATCGATGAAGCAGTTTCGATTTTAAAAACGATACTGTTATAGTGTCTGGACATTTAAATACGATAAAAAATAAATCTGCTAGACTTCTTTTCAAGAAATCTAGCAGATTTTTTTAATGCTTGTCAAAAAAGACTTATCACCATAACGTGGGGTTGATTTCCGTTCCGGCTGGGCGCTTTGTCGCTGACGCTACGCTTTCGCGCAGATAAAACATTTGTTGTTGCTGTCGCTACGCTTTCGCACAGATAAAACATTGTTGCTGCCGCTTCGCTTTCGCACAGAGCAAAGCTTCCTGGGGGCGTCCGATGAGCCGCTTGGGCCAACAGATGTTTTTTGCGCGAAAGCGAAGTGCTAACGTAGCGGCAGCAGCACCGATGTTGGTCACGAAGGCGTTATCACAGGATGTGATGTTTTTAGCCTTCGTTCCTCTATCGCTGATCCCCACGGAGTCGCCCAGCCTCCACTCCAATCAACTTATATACTTAGAATACGTTTTAAAAATGTCATCTGCAACTTTTGGGTAGTTTAGTAAAATCTTATCCCGCATTAACGGGCAGTAATTTATCTGTACCGAAAGCGAAGCGTCAGGTACAAGACTCTCGCCTCGAATTTAGGCGGGAGAGTAACTGCCCGTAAAAACCCGATTGGTGAAGACTAATAATCAGAGGGGGTTGGAGAAAACCCCCTCTGATTAAAGTTTCACTTTATCCCGTATTAACGGGCAGTAATTTATCTGTATCAAA
Source organism: Lysinibacillus sp. NPDC059133 (assembly GCF_042755925.1). Classification (NCBI taxonomy): domain Bacteria; kingdom Bacillati; phylum Bacillota; class Bacilli; order Caryophanales; family Bacillaceae; genus Lysinibacillus; species Lysinibacillus sp. NPDC059133. The sequence continues at coordinate 33,990 of NZ_JBHZDH010000059.1, forward strand.
AGAGAAGCGTCAGGTCCTCCCCCTTTGAATTCAATGAGAGCAAAGAAATTAGGAGAGGCTAACTGCCCGTAAAAACCCGATTGGTGAAGACTAATAATCAGAGGGGTAAAGAACACC
>NZ_JBHZDH010000060.1:0-30274 GCF_042755925.1 Lysinibacillus sp. NPDC059133
AATTTCATAATTGCCAGGATAAATAAATCTTATGCACATGCGGAAGTAGTTCAGTGGTAGAACACCACCTTGCCAAGGTGGGGGTCGCGAGTTCGAACCTCGTCTTCCGCTCCAAATGTGCCGGGGTGGCGGAACTGGCAGACGCACAGGACTTAAAATCCTGCGGTAGGTGACTACCGTGCCGGTTCGATTCCGGCCCTCGGCACCATTTTATTTTTATAATTAGCGCCCGTAGCTCAATTGGATAGAGCGTCTGACTACGGATCAGAAGGTTATGGGTTCGACTCCTGTCGGGCGCGCCAAATTAATATTTATCGGAATGTAGCTCAGCTTGGTAGAGCACTTGGTTTGGGACCAAGGGGTCGTAGGTTCGAATCCTGTCATTCCGACCATTTTATGGGGCCTTAGCTCAGCTGGGAGAGCGCCTGCCTTGCACGCAGGAGGTCAGCGGTTCGATCCCGCTAGGCTCCACCATAAAAGATAACCAGTATAAAGATCCTGGCGGCGTAGCTCAGCTGGCTAGAGCGTACGGTTCATACCCGTAAGGTCGGGGGTTCGATCCCCTCTGCCGCCATCTTAAAGGACCTTTAGCTCAGTTGGTTAGAGCAGACGGCTCATAACCGTCCGGTCGCAGGTTCGAGTCCTGCAAGGTCCACCATTTATATATTGTTACGGAGGTATACCCAAGTCTGGCTGAAGGGATCGGTCTTGAAAACCGACAGGCGGGTAACACCGCGCGGGGGTTCGAATCCCTCTACCTCCTCCAGTTTATTTTATAAATGGCGCTTGAAAAACTCGAAAAGAATATTTTATTAACGCGGGGTGGAGCAGTGGTAGCTCGTCGGGCTCATAACCCGAAGGTCGTTGGTTCAAATCCGGCCCCCGCAACCAAATGGTCCCGTGGTGTAGCGGTTAACATGCCTGCCTGTCACGCAGGAGATCGCCGGTTCGATCCCGGTCGGGACCGCCATTTTTTAAAAATATGGGTCAGTAGCTCAGTTGGTAGAGCATTAGATTGAAGCTCTAAGTGTCGGCGGTTCGATTCCGTCCTGACCCACCATATGCGGGTGTAGTTTAATGGTAAAACCTCAGCCTTCCAAGCTGATGTCGTGAGTTCGATTCTCATCACCCGCTTTCAAGGGCCTATAGCTCAGCTGGTTAGAGCGCACGCCTGATAAGCGTGAGGTCGATGGTTCGAGTCCATTTAGGCCCACCATTATTCCGAAGTAGCTCAGTTGGTAGTAGCACCTGACTGTTAATCAGGTTGTCGCAGGTTCGAGTCCTGCCTTCGGAGCCATTGTTTGGGGAAGTACTCAAGAGGCTGAAGAGGCGCCCCTGCTAAGGGTGTAGGTCGGGTAACCGGCGCGAGGGTTCAAATCCCTCCTTCTCCGCCATTGGCCCGTTGGTCAAGTGGTTAAGACACCGCCCTTTCACGGCGGTAACACGGGTTCGAATCCCGTACGGGTCATACTAAAATGCAGTAGATGTAATTTACATCTACTGCATTTTTTTTATATTTCCAAATGAACGCATTCCATTTACATTATCAAAATGTCCAAAGGTGGCGAATGTAGTAGGGAGTAATTGCCTAAGATATAATAGTTGTCTTTAAGGTAAACTATAAAAAAATAGCATGCTAGATATATTCTCAGCATGCTATTTTTTATGTCATTTTATTGCTATTACACTATTGGGCGATAAACGGTGCTTTGTGCATGTATTTTGTACTATCTATATGATCAATGATAAAAGTGGCTATATCTTGATTCGTAATTTTTGTACCAGGCATATCAGTAAGATTTTCCTTTATCTGACTGGATGTTAAGCTATCTTTTACAAACGGTAATCTAATTAGTGTCCATTTGATCTGTCTATTATTTGTTAAAAATTCCCACTCTAAATTTTTATCTTGCATCATTTTCGGAAAGAAAACGGCAAACATTTTTGCTCCAAAACGATTCATCATGCTTTTTTTGTCCTCTTTAATCGTTAGAGAACCACCGGAAACACCTATATAACGACTAATGTTTAAATCTTCCATCACATTAAAAATAGTAGTTGTAACTTTACTATATATAGGTTCCTCTTTAGGTGGTTGACCAAATGTATTAATAACAACTTGACAATCTTTAAGAAGTTCTCGGATGCTTTCTATCTCTTGAACCTGTCCTTTCACTATTTCAATTTTATCGTTTTTATATAGTAACTTATCCGGATTTCTAACAAGCATCCGAACATGATATCCGTTTTCTATTGCACGAGTTGCTATATGCCTTCCTACTTTCCCTGTTCCTCCAATTATCGCTATTTTACAAGGGTTATCCATTTTATACCTCCTACTGAATATACTAGTATATATACGATAAATCTCATCAATAGGATTCATATTTTTCTTTTTTTATCAAAATATGTAATATAAATGTGTGTGGTATTTTTTTGTGATGCTATAAGCTAAGATAAAATAGAAACAAAGTAGGGGGATGTAAATGGAAAAATTATTGTGGACTAACAACCAACAATATTTGTTGCAGAAGAACGTAGAACAAGTAGTATCTTTTCTGGATCATTTTTCACCGGAACAAGTAGATCGTGTTGGTAGATTTCAACGTACATATGAGAAATTTGAAAGCACACCATTACGAAACTTAAATGCTTTTGCATCACTAGTTGGGGTACAAAGTATTTTTGTAAAAGATGAATCATATCGATTTGCTTTAAATGCATTCAAAGTATTGGGTGGTGTTTATGCAATTGGACAGTACGTTGCCAAAAAGTTAGGTAGTAATATTGATGAGCTATCGTTTGAGCAACTTAAATCACCAGAAATAAAGGAGCAACTAGGGGACTTAACATTTATTTCAACGACAGACGGCAATCATGGTCGTGGGGTAGCTTGGGCTGCTAGGGAGCTTGGTTTGAAAGCACGCATTTATATGCCAGCAGGTAGTGCTGAGGAGCGCCTCCAAAATATTAAAAATGAAGGTGCATATGCTGAAATAACGACAATGAATTATAATGATACAGTTCGTTATACTTCACAACTAGCAATAGAAAATGACTGGGTCGTTATTCAGGATACGATGTGGGAAGGCTATGAGGAAATTCCGTTATGGATTATGCAAGGCTATACAACGCTAATAAGAGAAGTCGTTGAGCAGTTGGAAAAAGCACCTACCCATGTATTTTTACAAGCTGGGGTTGGATCTTTTGCAGGTGCAGTTGTAGCTTTTTTACAACAATATTATGAGCAAGAGATTACATTTGTCTTAGTTGAGCCTTTTGCAGCTAATTGCTTTTATGAAAGCTTTAAAGCAGGAGCTGAGCAGTGTGTAACGGTTGGTGGAGAGATGCAAACAATTATGGCAGGTCTTGCTTGTGGTGAGCCAAATCCACTAGCTTGGGATCTGTTAAAAGCTTATACGAAGATGAGTATTTGCTGTGATGAGGAAGTTGCCGCAACAGGTATGCGCATTCTTGGAAATCCACTAGCAACAGATACACGAATTATTGCTGGAGAATCTGGAGCTGCCCCAGTGGGATGTTTTTATGAATTGATGACGAATGAACACTATACAGAGCTGAAGGATACATTACAATTAGATGCATATTCTCGAGTATTGTTTATTAACACTGAAGGTGACACAGATGTAGAAAACTACAGAAATGTTGTGTGGCATGGGAAATATGCAAACATTTAACTTCTTACAGCTGGTGTCCAAACACCCGCTGTAATAGAGGAACTCAGTCTAAGAGCACCACGTCTTGTGGCAACGACGAGTGACCAACTTCATGTTGGCCCAAAGCCGATTTCGGACCGAGGCATAATTGATAATGAGCAAACTAGTGATAATAAAAAATCTAGTTTGCTTTTTTCATGCGCATGTATTGAAGGATGAAAATTGAATGACTTATGCAATTTATATAAGTTGATTGGAGTGGAGACTGGGCGACTCCTTGGGGATTAGCGATAGAGGAACGAAGGCTAAAACCATCACGTCCTGTGATAACGCCTTCGTGACCAACATCGTGTTGGCCCGAGACCCTGCAGCGAAGCGAAGCGGCTCATCGGGCGCCCCTAGGAAAGCGCCCAGTCGGAACGGAAATCAACCCCACGTTATGGTAACGAGCCAACTTTTTTGATTTTTTTCTTGACCTTAACGTTGCGTAAACATTTACAGTAGCATTAGTGGAGGTGAAAATTGTGGAATATACAATTCAAGAGCTTGCTCAATTATCCGGGGTTAGCACAAGAACACTGCGTTATTACGATGAAATTGAATTATTGAAGCCAGCAAGAACGAATGAGGCGGGCTATCGATTTTACGGGCAGTTTGAAGTTGATATGCTCCAGCAAATTTTATTTTATAGAGCATTAGATATGAAGCTAGCAACCATTAAGGAAATGATTCAATCACCAGATTTTGAACATACAGAGGCACTCAAAACACATCGTACGGCTTTACTGAAACGCAAGGAACAGCTGGAAAAGATATTACAAACAGTGGAAAAAACCATTCAATCTATTGAGGAGGAACAACCAATGACAAATGAAGAGAAATTTAATGGATTCAAAGAGAAGCTAATCGAGGAAAATGAAAAGCAATATGGTCAAGAAATTCGTGCGAAATATGGTAACAACACGGTTGATGCATCGAATGCGAAGCTAATGAATATGACCGAGGAACAGTATGAGGCTATGCAGCAGCTAGAACAGCAATTATTTGCTCGTTTAAAAGAAGCGATGGCAATCGGTGATACAAACAATGATGTGGCCATGGAGGTAGCAGAGCTTCATAAACGTTGGCTTAGCTTTTCGTGGTCACAATATTCCAAAGAAGCACATGCAGGTATAGCACAGATGTATGTAGCGGATGAACGCTTTTCAGCTTATTACGATGCACGCGTTGCTAAAGGAGCAGCACAATTTTTACATGATGCCATCCACAATTTCGCTTTGGCATAATTGTTGCTGTCATTTCACTTTCGCTACAGAAGACACCTGTAACTGCCGTTTCACTTACGTTACAAAAAACACCTGTAACTGCCGTTTCACTTACGTTACAAAACCCATCTGTAACTGTCGTTTCACTTTCGCTACAGAAGACATTTGCTGAATGAAGATAAATATACAAAAAATAAGTGATTACTCCTCATGCTTTCATGTTTTAGAAATATTATTTTAGGAAAAAATGAAGGCATGAGGAGGGGATTTTTTTGAACCCACAAGTAATGGAAAAATTGAAAAAGCAATTAGAGCAGGAACTACAGGAAATAGAAAAGCAACAGGAGGAATCAGAGCGTCCACAAGCGACAGAGCTATCTAATTATGATAATCATCCAGCTGACAATGCGAGTGATTTAACGGATCAGCTAACGGAAATGGTGATTGATGAGCATCGTGGGGACCATGCTGAAGAAATAAAACGAGCATTGCAAGCGATGAAGGACGGTACCTATGGCAAATGCGCTATATGTGGTGAAGAGATTCCTATTGGTCGCTTAGAAGCTAAGCCGGAAGCATTGACATGTGTTGAGCATGCGGAGCACAAAGAGGATAATTTAAGGCCAGTAGAGGAAGATGTGTTGTCTTCTACGCCAAGATCGGATGATTTCATAGAACTTGAGGAATTTGGCTCTTCTGATACACCTCAAGATAAAACTTAGTAAGCATTTTCACTCACAGGCAGTATAATAGCTGTATGAGGTGAGAATATGAACATAATTGATTTACACTGCGATGCTCTATTGAAATTAACAACTTTAGAAGCGGCAAAATTTGAAGATGATGTACGTTTGCAAGCCAATCAACAGAGATTACAATTAGGGCGGGTTAAGGCACAAGTATTTGCTATTTTTATTAATCCTAAAATTCCGCAAAGTATGCAATTTTTAGAGGCTGTGCGGCAAATTGAAGCCTTCCATACACATGTATTACAAACTGAGGGCATGGTGCATATTACAGATTGGTCGCAATTAGATACTTTAGCTCCGCATGAAATTGGTGCAATTTTAAGCTTAGAGGGCTGTGGTCCAATCGGTGAAGATTTAGCAAAGCTTGCTGCAATATTAGATGCAGGTGTGAAGCTAGTTGGCTTAACGTGGAATGAGGAAAATGCTGTGGCCCACGGTGCTGAACAGGATGCAAGCCTTGGTTTAAAACCATTTGGTAAAGAGGTTATAGACTTGCTAAATGAGCGAGATATTATTATCGATGTATCCCATTTAAATGAACAGAGCTTCTGGGATGTCTTGCCACTAGCGAAGCATATCATTGCGAGCCATAGCAACGCACGTGCAATTTGTGATCATCCAAGAAATTTAACCGATGCTCAGGCAAAAGCACTAGTCAAGCATGGAGGGCATATTCATGTCGTTTACTACCCATCTTTTATCCATGACAATGCAACGATGGATGATTTAGTAGTGCATGTGAAGCATCTAGCGAATATAGTAGGGGTAGAGCACCTTGGACTAGGTTCAGACTTCGATGGAATAGATGCTACTGTAAAAGGATTAGCACACGCAGGAGAGGCACAAAATTTGTTAGAGGCATTACGTGAACACTTTTCAATGGAAGAAGTTCGCGGTATTGCAAGTAATAATTTTCGACGCTATGTAAAAGAGGCAGCAACTCGTTAAAGCTGCTGCCTCTTTAATAATGGATCTTAATAAAAGAAATATTGAATTAATAAACCTACTCCTAAAAGGAAGCCGAAGAATGTATTTGTTTGCGCTGTAAATTTCATCGCAGGCATAACTTCTTTGGCTTCTTTTTTATCGCGGAAAATTTGAATCGCACGAAGTGGCTTTGGAACACTTAAGAAAATGATTAGTGCCCAAAAAGTTATACCATCAATTGCTACAAGGGCGATTACCCATAAGTACGAAACGATAAAAAAGCCAGATAAAACAGAAATGGCATTATCACGACCTACTAAAATAGCAAGCGTTCTTCGACCACCCTCTGTATCGCCAACGATATCACGGATATTGTTGGACAGCATGATCGCCCCAACTAAAATCATACTTGGTACTGAAAGCAAAACAGCATCAAATGTTATTGTAAGTGTTTGAATATAAAAGGCGATTAAGACAATCCCCATTCCCATAACAGCACCAGATACAAGTTCTCCGAATGGTGAATAGGCTATTGGGTAAGGTCCTCCAGTATATAAAAAACCAATAAGCATACAAACAAGCCCGACAGCAGCAAGCCACCAAGAGGTAGAGGCACATATGTAAATGCCAAGTAGCATAGCGATTGCATAAAAGCTTAAGGCAATCATCATAATTGTTTTTGGTTGAACACCGTGACGCACAATCGTACCGCCGATACCGACAGAATTTTCATTGTCTAATCCTAATTTGTAATCGTAATATTCATTGAACATATTTGTTGCCGCTTGTATAAGCATACTTGCAATGAGCATAGCAAAAAATAGTCCGAAATCAATGGTTTGTTTTTCAATTGCTAAGGCAATCGCTGTTCCTAAAAATACTGGAACGAATGAAGCGGTTAAAGTATGTGGACGTGTTAAATGCCACCAAACTTTAAAACCCTTATCAGCTTCAATGACTTTGGTCATAAGGTCTTTCTCTCCTTCAAATGTTGTAGACTATTCTTATTTTATACGAAGAATGAGAAAATGGGTAGGTTCACAGCTTATTACATACAGTTCAGGTAAAAAAAATGATACAATAGAACATGCATTTATGAACTGAAAACAATAATTAAGATAATAGCAACAGTACGAAAAATAGGCTAGCAATTAAAAAATGACGGCTATTTTAACTTCTTTCAGGGGTTTCCAAACACCCGCTGAAAGAAGTTAAAGCAAAAGAAATATGATGTGGAAAAAGTACAAACGCTCACTTCATAATGCAAAGTTTTGGTCAATTTATGTTAAAGAAAAGCCAAAGCAGTTGATATTTATGACTGAAAGTGTAGAACGAGTACAAAACACCGTGCGTCATTCATTATGTACATTGCAACAACGGAGGTAATTTTCATGCAACAGAAGTGGTACCAAGCCACAGAGGTAGAAGTGGACTCTTTGGGCCAAAGCCTTCATTTTTATATGGAAACAATTGAAGTAAGTCGCTTATCGGCGCTCGCATTTTATGCAGCGGGTGAGGAGCATTATAAAGGTGAACGATTTTATTGGCAAAATAGAGAAAAAACAATGACATTAGTAGGGCTAGGACATGCCTATACGATTCAAAATAACGCCAAAAATGATCGCTACGATGCAATAGAAGCTGAATGGAAAAGCTTAACGAAAAACTGTGTTAAGGGACAAAGTGAGCTACAGCCAATTTTGTTTGGCGGATTTACATTCGATCCACAAAATAATGTTGCTGGGGAGTGGACAGACTTTCCAGAGGCTTTTTTTGCGCTCGCAACATATCAGCTTGTCATACGTGATGACAAAGCGTTTGTAAGTATCCATCTTATTTCAAAAAATGGACAGGCAGAGTCTCAGTTTGACGCGTTACGTAAAGAGCGAGATCATTTAATTCATGCTGCTCAGGTAAAAGAAGTGAAAACGTATTCAAAGCCTGAAATCACAAGTTATTTTGAGCCATATAAGGAGCCATATTTAGCGTCAATTGACCAAGTAACAGCATTGATTAAGCAAAAGAAGGCAGATAAAGTTGTTATTGCACGCTCGCTAGCATTGCAATTTAAAGAAGAAGTTTCTTCACCACAGGTACTATCACAAATTATTCATGAGCAGCCAGAGAGCTATTTATTTGGTTTAGAACGTCAAGAATTATTGTTCTTTGGTGCGTCCCCTGAACGTCTTGTAAAAGTAGAAAAGGGCCGCGCCTTTTCATCTTGTGTGGCAGGTTCTATTAAACGTGGTAAGACAGCAGAGGAAGATGAAGCCTATGGACAAAGCTTATTAAATGATTCGAAAAATGGTGGCGAGCATCAATATGTTGTCGATATGATTGCGGAAACATTCCGTAAAAATTGTGTGGAGATGAAAGTACCAAATAGTCCTCGCTTACTAAAGATTAGAGATATACAACATTTATATACACCTGTTGAAGGTCAGTTGAATAATGAGGCAACCATATTACAACTGACAAAGTCTTTACATCCAACGCCAGCTTTAGGTGGTGTGCCAAGGAAAGAGGCAATGGCAGCTATACGTAAGTATGAGCCGATGAATCGTGGACTTTACGCAGCTCCAATTGGTTGGGTAGATGCTGAAGGCAATGGGGAATTTGCAGTGGCCATTCGTTCGGCTGCTTTACTTAAGGATAAAGCTTATTTATATGCTGGTGGCGGTATAGTAGCAGATTCAGAGCCACAATCTGAATATGAGGAAACATTAGTGAAATTCCGTCCAATGCTTCGCGCGCTAGGAGGACAATTACATGAGTGAACGAGAAATGTTAACGGATTATGTTTATAAAATGGTAGCATCACTAGTGCAAGCTGGTGTTGAAAACGTTGTAGTTAGCCCTGGCTCACGTTCGACACCTTTAGCTTATGCATTTGCTTCAACGAAACAGCTCCATATGTATCGTCAGGTTGATGAGCGATCGGCTGCCTTTTTTGCGTTAGGAATTGCAAAGGCTACAGCAAAACCTGTTGTTCTTTTATGCACATCGGGAACAGCTGCGGCAAACTATTTTCCTGCCATTGTTGAAGCAAGCTATGCTCGTGTACCGTTAATTGTCATCACAGCTGATCGTCCACATGAATTGCGAGAGGTGGGTGCACCACAGGCTATTAATCAGCCGAATTTATATGGTACAAATGTCAAATGGAGCGTGGATTTCCCTTTGGCAGATGGTGCCGCACCAACATTGCCGTTTATCGAGCGCCATATTGCACGTGCAGTAGCGGTTGCAATGAGTGCACCATTTGGACCAGTGCATATTAATGTACCGTTTAGAGAACCTTTGTTGATTGATTTTCGAGAGGAACTTCCAGAAGCGACATTTAAGCACAGTAGTATGGGTCAGTTAATACCTTCAATGGCGACTCAACAAGAGCTATCGGAGATTTTACGTGCAACTAAAAGAGGCTTTGTTATTATTGGTGAGCTAGCACTTGGTACAGATTTAACAATTATGTGGGAGTTTGTTCGCCAATTAAAATGGCCGGTCATTGTCGAGAGTCTATCCAATATGCGGGCTTCCGTCCCAGAGGATTGTCTGCCATATATTGTGACAACGTACGATGCAATTATGAAAAGTGAAGATTTTAAAGCATTAGTTAAACCAGATACGGTACTACGTTTAGGAGCACAGCCTGTTTCTAAATTTATCATGCAATTTATAACTAAATCTCATCCTAATGCTTATATTGTTGTCGATGAAGATCCGATGTTCCGTGATGCTACAGGTGTGTCTACTCATTTTGTTCATGCAAGTATTGGTGAGTGGTTCACGCAATTAGAAGTCTCTGAAACAGCATTAGAAGCAGCGTATTTAGCTGAATGGCAAGATGCTAATGATATAGCACTAGAGTATATTGAACACTATTCGGATGGTGCGATTGATGAGGGAGCAATGGTAAGCCGATTACTAAAAATGATTCCTAATGGCAGTGATATTTTTGTTAGTAGCAGTATGCCAGTGCGTGATATTGATACGTTTTTAATGGCGACACAGAAGGATCTTCGTATTGTCGCGAATCGTGGAACGAATGGTATTGATGGCGTCGTATCGACTGCAATGGGCTTTAGTGAAGGAAATAACCGAGAAACCTACTTGCTTATTGGCGATTTAGCCTTTTTACATGATGTCAACGGGCTAATTGCTTCAAGATACCAGGAATGCAACCTAACAATAATCGTTATGAATAATGATGGCGGCGGTATTTTCTCTTATTTACCACAATCTACAGTTGAGGCACATTATGAAGATTTATTTGGTACGCCAACTGCCCTTAAATTCCATGATATTGCCAATATGTACGATATGGATTATATACGAGTAGATGATATTTCAGAGCTATCAGTAAAGTTCACTACGATGAAAAAACGACCAATGCGCTTAATTGAAATTTTCACGAATCGAGAGGAAAATGTGTATGCGCATCGGGCACTGTGGAATCGCATTAATGCGGGGTTAAAAGTATGGCAAAGCTAATGATTCGAGGGCTTGTAACGAACTTGGAAATCTGGAATGAAGAAGCGGAGCAAACGCTCGTTGCATTGCATGGTTTTACAGGTAGTACGGCTACATGGCGGAATTTAGCGAAAGCTCTATCTAGTGTACGAGTTATTGCCATTGATTTAATCGGACATGGTCAAACCGCTATACCCCAGCAAATTAGCCGTTTCTCTATGCAAGAGCAAATCCAAGATTTAGAGGAAGTTTTTTGCCAGTTAGAGCTTAAGAAATTTACGCTGCTAGGCTATTCAATGGGTGGGAGAGTTGCATTATCGTATGCAAACTCCCACCCTGAACGCATTGAAAAGCTAATTTTAGAAAGTGCTTCGCCAGGTTTACGAACTGCAAAGGAACGTTCTGAACGTTGTGAGAGGGATAACGCTCTTGCTGAAAAAATAATTAGTAATGGATTGTTATCATTTGTCAATGCATGGGAAAACATTCCTTTGTTTGAATCTCAAAAGTGTTTATCACACAATGTGCAAGAAGCGATTAGGTTCGAACGACTTTCTCAGAAGGAAGAAGGCTTGGCAGGTAGCTTACGAGGCATTGGTACAGGAAGTCAACCATCAAATTGGATGGCATTGGAGAAGCTTGAATTTCCTGTGCTTTTAATGACAGGCTCACTAGATGATAAATTTTGTAAAATTGCACTAGAAATGAAAGCGTTATTAAAAAATGCCAAATATGCGACAGTAAATGACGCTGGACATGCAATTCATGTGGAAAATCCCGCTGAGTTTGCTACAATAGTAGAGGAGTATTTAACGTAATATTATTTTTACGTTATCGCCTCGATTTTGAACGAGACGAATTTAATTATTAGGAGGCAATTCAATGACACGTCAATGGACTAGTTTACATACTTATGAAGACATTAAGTATGAGTTCTATAACGGTATCGCAAAAATTACGATTAACCGTCCAGAAGTGCGCAACGCATTCCGACCAAAAACGGTAATGGAAATGATCGATGCTTTTTCACGTGCACGTGATGATAAAAATGTTGGAGCTATCATTTTAACTGGTGAAGGTGAGCATGCCTTCTGTTCAGGTGGAGACCAAAAAGTACGCGGCCATGGCGGCTACGTTGGTGAAGATGAGATCCCACGTCTAAACGTTCTTGATTTACAACGTTTAATCCGTGTTATTCCAAAACCTGTAGTAGCGATGGTTGCAGGTTATGCAATCGGTGGAGGACACGTATTACACGTTGTCTGTGACTTAACAATTGCTGCTGATAACGCTCGCTTTGGACAAACTGGACCAAAAGTTGGTTCATTCGATGCTGGTTATGGCTCAGGCTATCTTGCACGTATTATCGGTCATAAAAAGGCGCGTGAAATTTGGTTCCTTTGCCGTCAATATGATGCACAGCAAGCACTTGATATGGGATTAGTTAACACAGTTGTTCCTTATGAGCAATTAGAAGATGAAACTGTACAATGGTGTGAAGAAATGCTACAAATGTCTCCAACTGCTCTACGCTTCTTAAAAGCAGCAATGAATGCAGATACAGACGGTTTAGCTGGTCTTCAACAAATGGCTGGCGACGCTACTCTTCTTTACTACACAACAGATGAAGCTAAAGAAGGTCGTGACGCATTTAAAGAGAAACGTCAACCAGATTTCGGTCAATTCCCAAGATTCCCTTGATGATCTGAAGCGTTGAACGGCTCGTATCCTAATGAGATACGAGCTTTTTGTATATCTAAACGGGTAAGACGGATAGACTTGGCAGAGTGACGGAACACCATGTCCTACTGACGGATAGATGCATAATACAATGAAACGGTAAGATTAAGGAAGATTGGAGGAATTATTAGATGTATCTGAATTGGGTTTTACAGCGAGCATATTTAACACCTTTACGAAACGGTTTAACATATAATGGGCAGACTTGGACATTTCAAGAGTTAAATGAGTTATCTTTAAAACGTGCTCGTCAACTTACAGCCCTAGATATTAAGCAAGGAGACCGTATTGCCATAATGGGGCCGAGTAAGCCTTCACTTGTCATTATGATGTACGCATGTATGCATTTACAATGTGAAATGGTCATGCTAAATCGTAGGCTAACACAGGATGAAATTGCTTACCAGCTAGAGGATTCAGAGGCTATGGCAGTATTAGTTGCCGATGAGGATATAGAAAAACTACCATCACATACGACTTATTATTTATTTTCTACTATAGAAAAAAGTACAGAAAAGGCTATTAATATTACGAAAGAATGGTCTTTAAATCAAACGACATCGATTATGTACACATCTGGTACGACTGGTTTTCCAAAGGGCGTATGTCAAACAGTAGGAAATCACCAAGCAAGTGCAACGGCCTCCGTTTTAAATATAGGTTTGCATGCGGATGATACTTGGTTATGTGCTGTACCACTTTTTCATATTAGCGGCTTTTCTATTTTAGTGCGTTCACTGTTGTATGGTAATAAAGTGCATTTATATGATCAATTTGATGCAGAAGCCATTTCCCAACATATAATGGATGGCGAGGTTACACATATGTCAGTAGTCGCTGTCACATTGGAACGAATTCTACATACTCTTGAACAGAACAATGCACAAGCCTCACCGAAATTTAAAATGATGCTAGCGGGTGGTGGACCTGTGCCAGTGGATTATTTAAAGAGAGCGCATGCATTAAATTTAGCTGTAGCTCAAACGTATGGTATGACTGAAACTTCGTCACAAACTGCAACATTAGCAAATGAAGATGCGATGCAAAAAATTGGTTCAGCGGGAAAACCATTATTTTTTAATCAAATTCGCATTGCTGAGCCGAATGACAATGGTGAAGGAGAAATTTGCATACGTGGTCCACATGTTACACCAGGGTACATTGGTCGTTTTGCCCAAAAAGATGCAACGTTTGATGGCTGGCTCCATACTGGGGATATTGGCTATATAGATGAAGAAGGTTATTTGTTTGTCATTGATCGTCGGGCTGATTTAATTATTTCAGGCGGTGAAAATATTTATCCTGCTGAAATTGAAAATGTGCTACTTACACATCCTGCTGTCAAGGAAGCGGGAGTATGCGGCATTGATGATGATGAGTGGGGACAGGTACCAATCGCCTTTGTTGTATTAAAAGAAGAAGCACAGGTAGAGCAAATACAAGCATTTTGTCAAAAGAAGCTTGCGAAATATAAAATACCAAAAGAAATTATTGTTACGGACGAGCTCCCACGAAACGGCGCCAATAAGCTACTTCGTAGAAAATTAATGAAGGAATAACAAAATGATTATGAATGTTTAGGCGCTTAAATGAGAGAGATTTCCGTTGCAGGCTACTCGTTTTGTCGCTGACGCTTCGCTTTCGCGCAGAGCAGAGCTTCCTGTGGGCGAGCGTCGAGCCGCTTCCTTCGCTGTTGTTACTGCCGCTTCGCTTTCGTACAGAAAACATCCGCTCCGTGCAGGGTCTCGCCTGTCTCGCTTTCCCACGGGAGTCGAGTAGCCTTCCACTCCAATCACTGATAGCGTAGTATTTTTAATTTGTGCAATTAAGAATGAACGCTATGATAAAGTAAAGGGATTCACGCACAGTTTTGTGTGTGAATCCTTTTTGCTCTTCGGAAGGTGGATGTCGATAAAATTCAGAAGTTGGTAGATAAAACGTGAAAGTTGGTAGATAAAATTCAGAAGTTGGTAGATAAAACGTGAAAGTTGGTAGATAAAATTCAGAAGTTGGTAGATAAAACGTGAAAGTTGGTAGATAAAATTTAAAAGTTGGGCAATAACTCCTGAAAAGGTCCCGCTCAAACTAAAAAGTTGGATGTCATTTTGTTAAAACGTATGTCATGCGGATAAGTTGATCTTCGTTACGACTGGGCGACTCCTCGGGGATCAGCGTCACAGATAAGACCCTGCAGCGAAGCGAAGCGGCAGCAACAAATATTTTCTGTAGCGAAAGCAAAGCGACAGCAACAAATGTTTTCTGTAGCGAAAGCAAAGCGACAGCTACAAATGTTTTCTGTAGCGAAAGCAAAAGCGACAGCTACAAATGTTTTATCTGTGCGAAAGCGAAGCGGCAGCAACAAAGCGCCTAGCCGGAACGGAAATCAACCCCTCGTTTTGCAGAACAGCCATACTTTCATTTATTTCAACTAAAAAATAGTTTTTTTCAACACTATAAAAGGAAGCCTTCATTTATAAGAAGGCTTCTTTTATTCGTTTTAAGAGTCATTTTAGTAAATTCTTAGGATTAAATTAATCATTCATTAACATAATAAGAAATGACAGGCATAAACTAGAGTAAAGGAGAATGACTCATATGAGAAAATATATATATAATGTTGTCATTATATTATTTGTTCTACAAATGAGTCATGTGCAAGTATTCGCAAACTATGAACAAAAGAACATTGCAACTGCCAATTCAATAGAATCACTACAATATCAAATTCAACAACAAGTCATGCAATTAACTACTGAATTTGACATTCATTATACTGGTAATACGACGGAAATAAAAGATGAACTATCAGAGCTTATTAAATATGCTATTCAAGATCCATATATTTACGCCAATATTTCTAGTTTTAAATGGAAATATGATGGCTATACCAATAATATTGTCATTAGATTTGAGTTTACCTATCATCTTTCACAGGAAGAGGAAGTGTTTGTAGAACAGACTTTGACGAATATTATTGCACCCATGCATGGATTAAGTGAATTGCAAAAAATACAAGCTGCACATGATTTTATCGTCCTATCTGCTGAATATTCAAAGGAAACCGAAGGAAGTCCATATTCTCCCTACACATTGCTTACGGAAAAAAAGGGGGTTTGTCAGGCATATGCTCTAGTGCTCTATCGAATGCTAGAGATGCAAGGCTTTGAGGTACAATATGTGCCAGGAAAAGTAGGGGAACAGCTACACGCCTGGGTCTTGGTAAAGCTTGATAATGCATGGTATCATATCGACGTTACCTGGGATGATCCGTTGCCTGATCGTAAGGGTGAGGTCCGTTATAATTATTTTTTAGTGTCTGATCGCCAATTAGCTAAGGATCACTCTTGGGACTATACGAGTTTCCCAGCTGCTACAAGCGAAGCCTATATCGATTTACAAAAGACAAGTAAGAGTGAAGTTCTTACAAAACCAATCATGGATAATCAGTTTACCTTTGATAAAGGGCTGTCCGTTTTAAGTAAAAATAAACAAATAGTAAAGCCATTAATAGAACAGCAGCTTACAGTGCTTTTGAAAGGTCATAAAAGCGATAAGAGTGTTCAGGTACATCTTAATGAATGGGAACCAATCATTTTAGAAAGTAATATAGCCCAAGTAAAGGCGAATCGAAAGATAATACAAAATGCTGTCGATAAGAAAAAAGGGCTAATTAGTATTTATAGAGCGGAAAAACGAATGCCACAAGAAAAGTACGTCATAATAAAGGAGGTGTCCCATATGATTTTCGGGGCACCTCCTTGTTCATTTATTTGTGATCGTTTAACTTCTTTCAGCGGGTGTCCAAACACCCACTGAAAGAAGTTAAAGCCTCCGGCGGATGTCACGGAATCGGAAAGGAGTGCATAAAGGATGTTAGCCTAAAATCATCGCATCCATGCGATAACGGCTAACTGACCTGCATCGGTGCTGTTGCTGTCGCTTTGCTTTCGCACAGATGAAAACCTTTTGCTGCCGCTACGCTTTCGCGCAAAAAACATCTGCAGGACTAAGCACAAAGCCGATTCCGGACGCAATTATTCCGAGGAATAATTGATTGCAGTATTTAAAGTTTTAATATTTCTCTTCATAAGGGTGAAGTATGTTTCATTTTTCTTCACATCATCTGTTGTTAAAACGCTTAAATTATGCAAGACAAGAGACTCTGCTCCGACCTCTTTTTGGATAACCTCGGCTAGTTTAGAAGAGACATTTTGCTCGAATAAAATGTAGTGAATATGCAAATCATTTGCTTTATCAACAATCGCCGTAAGTTCTTTTTGAGAAGGCTCATTTTGTGAGTTTAAACCGGCTATTGGAACTTGCTTTAAGCCGTACTGTCCTGCGATATAGCCAAATGCTGCATGTGATACGAAGAACGTTTTCTCTTGAGCTTTATCAGCCATTGCTTTAAATTCGTTGTCTAAATCTTGTAGTTCTTTTACCAATGCCTCGTAGTTAGCTGTAAATGTGGCTTCTTGTTCTGGCATTTTTTCAACTAGAGTGTTTTTAATGGAAAGTGCTAAGTCTTGACTGATCGTTGGTGATAGCCAAACATGTGGATCTACATTACCGTGATCATGATCATCGTGTCCATCTTCATGATCATGATGTGCTTCCTCTTCATCATCATGTGTGTGACCTGTACTCATAGCTAATTTTTCATCTGAAACCTGATCTGCTGTTGCCACCATTGTTACATCTTCATTAGCTAGAGTCTTTTTGGCATTTTCAACAAAGCCTTCTAGTCCTAAGCCGATATAGAAAAATACATCAGCATCTGCTAATTTCATCATATCTTTTTGTGTTGGCTCAAATGTGTGTTCGTTAGCGCCAGCAGGATAAATAGAAGAAACCTCTACAAAATCGCCACCAATTCGTTGTGCAAAATAACTTAATGGATAGACAGTCGTGTAAATTGTTAATTTATCCTTTGTTTCTGACTGTTTGGAAGTAGCTGATTTATTCCCACAGGCAGCAGTGAATAGGGCAAGAACTGCAACTAAAAATAACAAAAATACTTTTTTCATCTTATAGCATACCTCTTTCAAATAGTAACCATTACGATTTATTTTTTGGAACAGTTCCTATAATAACGCACATCTGAAAAAAGCACAAGAAAAAATGACCCTCGAAAATTAATTCTTTTTCGAAGGCCATTTTTCAGGTACTGGATCAAAGCCACCTGGATGGAATGGCTGGCATTTTGATATACGTTTAATCGTTAAATAGAATCCTTTAATGGCACCGTGTTTTTGAAAAGCTTCAAGTCCATAGGAGGAGCATGTAGGATGGAAGCGACAGGATGGCGGTGTCATGGGTGATATAAATTTTCTGTAAAACTTAATGAGCCATATAAAGGGATATTTCATATTTTCTTGTCCTCTTGTTGAGCGTTAATTTGTTTAGGCTTAGCATCGATAGTTTGTGTAAAGAAATTGCCTTTTTTCTTCAACAGGACTATGACAGAAACGCCAAACATAAGCATCATCATTGCGATCATAATGATTATTGGTAATGGTACTCCCATTGCGTTCACTCCAAATTCTATTTGTTAATAGTATTATAAAAGAATTTCATAAAAAAATGTATAAATTGAACTAGTCATTATCTTGATGAAATCTTTGCTGAGGTTTTTCATCAACTGTATGTTTAAAAGCATACGCACGGTTGACACTAATAATAGTCGCGACCGTTACTAAAATAACGATGATTGCTCCTACAATTAAGAGTGTGATTAAACTCATGGCATTCACTCCGTTCCTTATTCCTTTCTTTCTATTATAAATTAGATTATCTAACTTAGTTGTGAAGTAAGTTTGACATTCCAGCGAATAAAACGACTCGTTTACCTCCATACTATGGAAAAAGGAGTGTTTTAAGATGGAACGTCAGCGTGTATATTTTTCACTTGCCAATAGAACATATTATACAAATCCATATGCAGGACAGTGGAACTTTGAACTCAACATAGATCGCCAAGCATTAGATGTCTTTGAAAAGATTTTTCAGCAAATGCAGATGTTAGAAATTGCGAATGCATGGCGTGCGCAATTGCCATATATACAGTATCATCTTGATAGAGAAAATGATGAAATTGATTTACGATTAAAAAAAATCTATGCACTTGTTCATGAGTATGGAGATGCGGATACGAAGGCATTTGTGGAACAGCTTCCATATTTCAATAAACGTGTCTAAAGATAGGGTCACTGAAAAACATCAGTGACTCTTTTTTATATTGATGAAAGCTATTTTCTCTTGACGGATTAACCATTGTCATAAGAGAAGAGTTCATGTTTTGAGCGCTAGTAGATAGGAGTAAAAAAATTCCGATTTGTGGCACTGTTATTGTTCGCGATCGAATGAACATAGTATTAGATGTGGTATTACTTCTTGTTAAAAAGACGTCTATCGCACCGCTTAATGGAAGTTAATATTAGTGATTTTATTTGTTGATTATAGATACATGAATACACTATAGTGAAATAAAAGATTATCACCGTAACGCTGATTCGACTCAGTGTATGAAATAGAGAAAAAGGAGTTGAAGAGCATGTTTACATTTACAGATTTAAATGGTTTACAAGTGGATTTAAGTTTTAAAAGAGGCGAATTGGCCATTGAGCCTAAGCATGTACTTGTTTTATTAAAGCATGAAAATAAGTGGTTATGTACAATTCATAAACGCCGTGGTGTAGAGGTTCCGGGTGGAAAGCAAGAACCTGGCGAAACATTGGAGCAGGCAGCAATTAGGGAAGTATTCGAGGAGACTGGTGTTCATGTAAAAAACCTTAGATGGTTTGCTGAATACGCCGTTCATGATGACATCTTATTTTGTAAAACGGTCTTTACTGCACAGTTTGCGGGGCAGGAGGACGTTGATTTTGATTTAGAAACTTCAGGAATGACTTGGCTAACAGATGAAGAATTTACTAATCATCCAAATTTAAGCTTTCATATGAAGGATGAAGGTATGCAGAAAATGCTGGAGGAGTTGAAGCATTATGACCAATGGTAAGATCGTTGGAAAACGTCCTTATCCTTCGCCTAATCCAGCTATTCGTTTAACGGAAATCACGTATATGTCACAGGGTATACGTGTGAAAGGATTACTAGCGGAGCCTAAGGCAGAAGGTACATATGATGGCTTTTTATATTTGCGGGGAGGCATGCAAAGCATTGGCATGGTTAGACCTTCGCGTGTCGCACAGTTTGCAGCTCAAGGCTTTATTGTTTTTGCTCCATATTACCGTGGTAATCGAGGTGGAGAAGGTCGAGATGAGTTTGCAGGAGCTGATCGTTATGATGCTGTATATGCAGTAGACGTGCTAAAACAGTTCTGTAATGATAATATCCATGTCTTTGGCTTTTCACGTGGTGGTATTATGGCACTTTGGACTGCAATCTTGCGTAGAGATATTACCTCTATTGTGACATGGGCCGGAGTATCTGATGCAACAGCTACATATTGGGAGCGAACAGATATGCGCCGGATGATGAAGCGTGTTATTGGAGGGACGCCTAATCGTGTACCAGAGGCTTATGATGCTCGAACACCTCTATTTGAGATAGAGCACATTACAGCTCCAGTACTTATTATTCATGGCTATCGTGATGAAAATGTAGATATTGAACATGCAAGACAGTTAGAATTTTATTTGAAGGATGCCAATAAAACATTTGAAACATGGTATGATCTTCGCTATGCTCATCAGTATCCACCGGTCAAAAATAGAGAAACAGTACATGCACTTTGCGAGTGGATGAAACGCCAATAAAATATTATGTTTTGAGAGGAGAGTATTGTTTGAAATACATAATAAGTAAAAGGCGCAAGATTATTATTGTAGGATTAGGATTGATGATAATCGCTTCCACTTTTGTTTATTATAAGTTTTTAACACCTTCAGCAGATATTCAACAATACAAGGAATATTACGCTCCAGAAACAAAGCAAAAAGCATTAAATCAAGATCGGATAAAGGTCACGTTTTTAGGAACATCATCTTTATTATTTGATGATGGCAGCACACAAATAATGATTGATGGTTTTATTTCTAGGCCGCCCTTATTAAAAATGTTGCCTTTTAGTACTGTAAAAACTGATGCAAATGCTGTAAATAAAGCCTTTAAGAAAATAGGAATTGATAATAATAAGCTCCGGGGATTGTTTATCGCTCATACACATTATGATCATGCGTTAGATTTAGCTTATATCGCTAAACAAACTGGGACGCATGTATACGGTTCAGAATCAGCAATTAATATAGGACTTGGTAATGGTATAAATATGAAACAGATGTCTGTATACGAAGTAAATACAGCTATGCAGTTTGGTGATTTTACTGTTACTGTCCTTCAATCGAAGCATTCACCAACCTTTGACGAAGGAGTAAAAATAAAAGAGCCACTTAAACAACCAGCAAAAGCTCTAGATTATCATGAAGATTCTTCATACGATTTCTTGATTACGCATCACAATAAAACATTCTTTGTTAAACCAAGAGCTAATTATATAGAAGGGGCATTAGATGACATTCATGCTGATGTTTTATTTTTAGGAATAGGAGTATTAGGAGCTCAAGATCAAGATTTTCAAAATATGTATTATGAGCAAACCGTGCAGAAAATACAACCAAAACTTATTATTCCAATACATTGGGACAACTTCAACAAACCTTTAACAGATGCTCTTGAAGCATTGCCTAAATTTGCAGATAACACAAAAAAAGGATTAGATTTTATCATTCAGAGGACAAAAGCAGATAGAATTGATTTACAAATACTTCAAGGTTTCCAAAGCATTTATTTCTAAAAATTGCAGGGGAATGGATACAAATTTCATTTAGAGAGTTTACTCCATTTTGATTAACTCTTTTTCAAAATGGAGTTTTTTTGTTCGAAAACTGCTCGGGTAGACCTAAAAAACCGTTCAGGTGCTTTATGACAGGCACCTGAACGGTAGAAAAAAGACATTTACTCTACATATTTTGCTAAAAAGTTATTAATAGTTTCCCAATAAGAGTCACCAGCAACGCTTTCTGCACCACCATGTCCAGCACCTTCAACAATAAATTTCTCCTTCGGTACATTGGCAGCTTCATATACTTCATCTAGCATATCAGATGGAACAAATGTATCATTACTTCCATGAATGAATAGCATCGGTGTTTTCGATTTTGCTACTTGCTTGACGCTATCAGCTTCACCAAGTGTAAAGTCAGCTCTTAACTTCGTAACAATTGAAGAAAAGTGCATAATAGGAAATTCAGGTAAATTGAAGATTTCTTGCAATTGATAGGAGAATTCATCCCAAACTGAGGAATAACCGCAATCCGCAATAATAGCCTTAACATTGCTAGGTAGATCCTCTCCTGAGGCCATCATTACTGTAGCGCCTCCCATGGAAACACCATACAAAACAATTTCAGCGTTGTTATCAGAACTGATAACATTATTAATCCAAGAGACTACATCAAGTCGATCGTGCCAACCCATACCGATATAGTCACCCTCACTTTTTCCATGAGCCCTTGCATCAGGTACGAGAACATTATAGCCGGCATCATAAAAATGCTTAGCATACTTTGTCATTTGTGAACCTTCAGATGAATATCCATGGAAAACAATTGCCCATTTATTTGTTTCGTTTGTATTTTTTAGCGTATAGGCATGTAATTTCAAATTATCGAAAGACTGTATATAAGAGTCCTTGTAATTCTCTTTAAACCACTTCTCACTCTCTTCTTTTTCTTTAGAATCCTTAGGAATAACCGCAATAGAATTGTGCGGAGCATTAAACACATCTGATTTATCAGTATTAGGATTTAAGGCGAAGTTATAAAAATAATTCCCTGCAAAAAATCCAGCCACAACAAACAAGACTAATAGAAGACTGACAATGGTAATAATCACTTTATACTTTCTTTTCATATATTTCCCCCTAAAACTACTATTATGAATTATACACAAAGTTACTAATATGAAAAGTAGAATTTTCTAATAGGGGAATATAAAAAAGGGAACGACCTTAATTGTTCCCTTTGCATGTTGTTGAAATACATGAAATTAAGGTGTCTTAAAGTATGGCTCTTCGGCAAAACGAGGGAGTTGATTTCCGTTCCGACTGTAGCTCACAGGAAAGCGAGTAACATGGAATGGAAATCACCCTCATTTAAAGCTCCAAAACATTCTCAAAGATTTGCTTGACCATTTTGTTTTTCAACACAAAAAAGGGAACGACTGAAATCGTTCCCTTTGCTTAATGAATTATTTTAATGGACCGCCAAGTTTAGTGATAGCTTCAGAAACATTTGAGAATTTCTTGAAGTTATCGTTGAATAAACCAGCAAGTTCAGCAGCTTTTTTATCATAAGCAGCTTTGTCTGCCCATGCATCACGAGGATTAAGCACTTCTGTTGGTACACCTTCAATAGAAGTTGGAATGTTTAAACCGAATACTGAATCTTGAATTGTTTCAACATTAGCTAATTTGCCATCAATTGCAGCACGTACCATTGCACGAGTGTAAGAAAGCTTCATACGGCTACCAGTACCATATTCGCCACCAGTCCAACCAGTGTTCACTAAGAATACTTGTGCACCGTTCTCGTCAATTTTTTGACCTAACATTTCAGCATAAACTGTTGCTGGAAGTGGAAGGAATGGAGAACCGAAGCAAGTTGAGAATACTGGTTCTGGCTCTGTTACACCACGTTCTGTACCAGCAAGTTTAGATGTGAAACCGCTTAGGAAGTGGTACATTGCTTGCTCTTTTGTTAATTTACTGACTGGAGGTAATACACCAAATGCATCAGCTGTTAAGAAGATGATTGTTTTTGGGTGACCTGCAACCGATGGATCAACAATATTTTCAATGTATTGAATTGGATAAGCTACACGTGTATTTTCTGTTAATGAACCATCATCATAGTCACAAACTCGAGTTTCTGGATCAACAGCTACGTTTTCTAGAACAGAACCGAAGCGGATTGCGTTGTAGATTTCTGGTTCTTTTTCAGCAGAAAGGTTAATTGTTTTTGCATAGCAACCGCCCTCAATGTTGAATACACCATTATCAGACCAACCGTGTTCATCGTCACCGATAAGCTTACGGTCAGGATCAGCTGATAAAGTAGTTTTACCAGTGCCAGATAAACCGAAGAATAATGCAACATCACCAGCTTCACCAACGTTTGCTGAGCAGTGCATTGAAAGGATGCCTTGTTGTGGTAATAAGTAGTTCATAATACCGAAAATAGATTTTTTGATTTCACCAGCGTATTCAGTACCACCGATTAGGATAATTTTCTTTTCAAGTGATACAATGATGAAAGTTTCAGAGGCTGTGCCATCAACAGCAGGGTCTGCTTTAAAGTTAGGAGCTGAGATAACCGTGAAGTCAGCAACATGAGAAGCTAATTCTTCTGCAGTTGGACGGATAAATAATTGATGAGCGAAAAGATTGTGCCAAGCATATTCATTGATTACTTGGATGCTTAATTGTGAATCTTTGTCAGCACCAGCAAAGCCTTTGAATACGAATAATTCGTCACGTTCTTTTAAATATTTTACTACTTTTACATATAAGTTATCGAACACTTCAGAAGAAATTGGTCGGTTAACTTTGCCCCAGTCAATTTTATCCTTTGTGCTATCTTCTTCTACCGTATATTTATCTTTAGGTGAACGACCAGTGTATTTGCCAGTTTCTGCACGAACTGCGCCATCTACTGTTAACATAGCTTCACCACGAGAAGTAGCCTTTTCAGCTAATTGTGGTACTGAAAGTTGAACATTAATGTTACCGCCGCTTAATAATTCCTTCAGTTCGTTTGCAATTTCTACTGAATTCATCGATTAAATACCATCCTTTTTTATAGTATTCCCTAGAGTTTGAGGGAGATTTTCTTAATTTCAAAAATAGTATAACACAATTGCTTAAATAATCTATACTAATTCAGAAATTATTTTTCAGATTTTATTACTTTTCAAGAAAACGACAAAAAGTAAATTGATTCGTTTTGATAATGCTTTTTACCCTATATAATAAGTGATCAAACAATCACTTTCGACACAGCAAAATTGTGTTTAGAAGCTTTTGGCTAACATGAGGTTCGCACAGGATGTGAAGTTTTTAGCTTGGTTTTTATTAGTTGGAGCTTGTCTTCGGCTGAAAAGGGGCTACAATCATATTCATCCACCACATGTTCTGTAGCTGACGCTTTGCTTTCGCTACAAAATGTGCTGTAAAGGGTTACACATATGTTAACACATGATGGGAGGTGGAGAATAGGGATTATTTTGTTTCAATTTACAGCATAATCCAAATTAGTTTCTTTATAATCCCGCACTTTCTTTATATAAATACAATCAATTATGCCGATTCCGGGATATCTGCCGGAAGCTTTAGGCCAACAATTGTTTTTTGCGCGAAAGCGTAGTGCTAACGCTTCGCTTTCGCACAGGACGTGGCGTTCTTATACTGAGTTCCTCTATTTCATCGGGTGTTTGGACATTAGCTGAAAGAGGTTAAAAATATTTGACAACGTTCGACCTTTTACGTATTATGAGATATTGAACGGATACTCTTATCCCGAGCTGGTGGAGGGTCAGGCCCTATGAAACCCGGCAACCTGCATGAACCATTTCACACATGCGCTGGTGCCAACCTGATGCAAGGGGAAACCCCTTGAACGATAAGAGTGAAAGGTTACGAAGTCATTATTCCTTTCCTCATGTTAAGTAAGCGTGAGAAAAGGATTTTTTTATTGTTAAAAACGAATGTAAAGGTAAGTATATAGTCCTTTCCTTATTATAATGACGGATCTTTCGAAATCTCGTGTTAAAAGCAACAGTTGTTTATTTGTGCGAAAGCGTAGTGCAACGTAGCGACAGCCACAACAACGGCTTAAGAGTTCAATCTATAGGAGCGGGCTTGACATGGGTAATGAGTACCGTATTAATTCGCAAGTATTATTTGTTAAAGTAATAGGAGGAAAACCAAATGACAAAACGTCGACTGTTTACATCAGAGAGTGTTACTGAAGGACATCCAGACAAAATTTGTGATCAAATCTCGGATGCCATTTTAGATGCTATTTTAGCAGAAGATCCAAACGCACGTGTAGCGTGTGAAACAACAGTAACAACTGGCTTAGTATTAGTAGCAGGAGAAATTACTACTTCTACTTATGTAGATATTAAAGGTATCGTTCGTGATACTGTAGCAGAAATCGGTTATACACGTGGGAAATATGGCTTTGATGCTGAAAACCTAGCAGTACTTGTTGCTATTGGTGAGCAATCACCTGATATTGCTCAAGGTGTTGACCAAGCATTAGAGGCGCGTGAAGGCTCTATGACAGACGCTGACATTGAAGCAATTGGCGCAGGTGACCAAGGTTTAATGTTCGGTTATGCATGTAACGAAACACCAGAGCTTATGCCATTACCAATTAGTTTAGCGCATAAATTGGCTCGTCGTTTAACGGAAGTACGTAAATCTGGTGAACTAGCATATTTACGTCCAGACGGAAAAACACAAGTAACAATTGAGTATGATGAAAACAATGTACCAGTGCGCGTTGATACGATTGTCATTTCTACACAGCATGACGAAGAAGCTACACTTGAGCAAATTCAAGCAGACTTAAAAGAATTCGTTATTGCCCCAGTTGTTCCAAGTGAATTATTAGATGCTGAGACGAAATATTTCATCAACCCAACTGGCCGATTCGTAATTGGTGGTCCAAAAGGAGATGCTGGTCTAACTGGACGCAAAATCATCGTTGATACATACGGTGGCTATGCACGTCATGGTGGTGGTGCTTTCTCTGGTAAGGATGCAACTAAGGTAGACCGTTCTGCGGCATATGCAGCACGCTATGTGGCAAAAAATATCGTAGCAGCTGGTTTAGCAGATCGAGCTGAAGTACAACTAGCTTATGCGATTGGTGTTGCTCAACCTGTATCAATTGCTGTTGATACATTTGGGACAGGAAAAGTTACGGAAAGTGAAATTGTAAAATGGGTACGTGAGCTATTTGACCTACGCCCAGCGGGGATTATTAAAATGCTTAATCTTCGTCGTCCAATTTATAAGCAAACTGCAGCATATGGTCACTTCGGTCGTACAGACTTAAATGTACCTTGGGAACAAACAGACAAAGCTGACGCATTAAAAGAAAAAGCAGGTTTATAAACTATTCAGCTAAAGCAATAAAGTGGCTGAAAAAATATTTTAAGATACTATTACAGAAAGGGGCTCAATATCTAATGCCCCTTTCGCTGTTTTTAACGAAAAAAATAAGCTCCTACTCATAATCGTGTATGGCTCGGTTGTCCAAGGAAACGCGGAGCTGCTTTGATGTAGTTGAAATAACTATTTATTTTTTGGTTGAAGAGATTTATAGTATTGACCTTTTTCTACATATTCACGTATGATGCGTTCCATATCTTCTTTATCTTCATCATTTAATTCTCTTACAACTTTTGCGGGACGCCCTAATGCTAAGCTATTTGGAGGAATGACTTTGCCTGGAGGTACAAGACTACCCGCCCCAATGAATGCACCCTCTCCAATCTCCGCTCCGTCTAATACTATAGAGCCCATACCTATTAAGGCTTTTTTACGAATCGTACAGCTATGTAAAGTTACTTGATGTCCGACTGTTACTTCATCTTCAATAATTAGTGGATATTTAGGGCTTTGATGTAAGCAACAGAGATCTTGAATACTAACCCTTTTTCCGATAATTGTCGGTGATACATCCCCTCGAATAACGGTGTTAAACCAAATGGTTGTTTCAGCACCTATTGTAACGTCGCCAGTAACGGTTGCATAATCGGCAATAAATACAGACGGATCGATATTGGGTGTTTTACCTTTAAATGGATAGATCATGAGAATCGCCTCTTTTCTTTCTATGATGTAATATTATCGTATCAAATACGCAACTTGATGGAAATATTAAATTAAAATGAGCTAGATATTTCGTTATAATCATTGTGTAATTATTTTTTTAGGAGGACTATGTAAAATGTGGAAATGGGAAGCTGATGGACAAGCAAAGGCTGTGGTTGCTATTCTTCATGGTGCATATGAAAATCACCGCTGGTATGCATGGCTAATAGAAAAACTAAGATTGGAAGGCTTCCACATAGTCATGGGGGATTTACCTAATCATGGAGTAAATACAGGGTTTTCAAGTGTTCACGATGAAGATTTTAAAGAATACAACAAATATACAAGGCATTTAATGGAGAATGCTTTTTCGTATAATTTACCTGTCTTTTTAATAGGACATGGGCTTGGCGCGACACTATTGCTACATACCGTGCAAAAACGAAAATATGAATGCGCAGGGATTATTTTAACTTCACCTTGGCTTCATTTAAAGCTATTGCCAGGTAAACTATCAAATGCTTTAACTAGTTTAAGTGCCCTGACTGCGAATGTGAAGCTGACCCATGAAATTACTTTAGAATCATTAACGCGCAGTGTAGAAGGTAGAGATGAGATGAAGGATGAGGTTCCTTTTTCGTCCGTTGTTTCAGTGAAATGGTATCGAGAGCTACAACAAATGATGCGTAATTTAGTGTTATTGCCTAAGGCTGAATTCCCTAATATGCCGATGTTAGTTATGACAGCTGAAAAAGATAAAATTACTGAAACTAAACAAACACGTAATTGGCTTCATCAGATGGAATTTACAGAGTTTCAATTCAAAGAATGGGCAAACTGTTATCATAATCTATTTCATGAAGTAGAGCGTGACGAGATTTTTGTTTATATACGTGATTTTATTAATAATGCTCTTCGAAGAATTGGCTATATAATTAAGTAGTAAATGACCCTCCAATTAACTAGAAAATTACTAACTTTTTGTTACTCGAATATAATGTTGTAATTTTCTGAAAAGTGTAATACTATAATGTCTTGAAGTTACATTTTTTCAAATTGGAGGGGTAAAATGGAAACAATCGTTGGGAAAATTAATGAAATCTTATGGGGACCGTGGTTTATTTATGGTATTTTGCTAATTGGGCTCTTCTTTTCAATCATTACACGGTTCCTACAAGTCAGGCATATTAAAGATATGTTTGTTTTAATGTTTAAAGGCGAAAAATCGGATAAGGGGATTTCATCATTCCAAGCGATGTCTATCGCATTATCTGGTCGAGTAGGAACAGGTAATATTGCCGGTACTGCTACAGCAATCGGGATGGGGGGACCTGGTGCTGTTTTTTGGATGTGGGCAATCGCCTTTATCGGTGCAGCAACTGCTTACGTTGAGTCGACGTTGGCTCAAATTTATAAAGAAGAGAAAGATACAGAATATCGTGGTGGTCCAGCTTTTTACATAGAAAAAGGGATGGGGCAAAAGTGGTTTGCAGTTATTTTTGCTGTTGCCGCATTAGTTGCCATGTTAATATTGATGCCGGGTGTTCAATCGAATGCAATTGCGACAGCAGTTGAAAACGCTTTCGATGTTAAGACTTGGATTACAGGACTTATTATTGTCGTATTATTAGGTACTATTATTATCGGTGGGGTGAAATGGATTGCCAATGCTGCACAGATTATTGTACCGTTTATGGCATTAGCCTATATTCTGATGGCCATCGTCATAATTTCAATGAATATTAAAGAGGTACCAGCTGTATTTTCATTAATTTTTTCTAGCGCATTTGGTGCGCATGAAATCTTTGGTGGTGTTATTGGCTCTGCTATTGCATGGGGTGTTAAACGTGGAATTTATTCAAATGAAGCAGGTCAAGGAACAGGTGCGCATCCGGCAGCGGCAGCAGAAGTATCACACCCTGCTAAACAAGGTATCGTTCAAGCAGCTTCAGTGTATATTGATACTCTATTAATCTGTTCAGCTACAGCATTCATGATTTTATTTACCGGTATGTATAATGTACACGATGAAAAAGCTGCAGAGCGCGCTGATTCATATGTTTATGTTGGTGATTTCAATAAAGGTGGATTAACTGGTGAAGAACAAATGACGTTTGCGAAAAGTATTAAAGAAGGTGCAGCATACACACAATATGCGGTTGATTCTTCACTACCAGGTTTTGGTGGACCATTCGTAGCGATTGCATTATTCTTCTTTGCTTTTACGACGATTATGGCATACTACTATATTGCTGAAACAAATGTAGCTTATTTATTCTCAGGAACTACAGAAAAAGTCGTCATTTGGTTGGCGAAATTTGCAATTTTAATTGCAGCGTTCTACGGTACTATACGTACTTCTGACCTTGCTTGGGCTATGGGGGATGTTGGACTTGGCCTAATGGTTTGGATTAACGTTTTAGCGATTTTAATTATTATGAAGCCTGCTATAGTCGCATTAAAGGACTATGAGAAGCAGAAAAAAGAAGGAAAAGATCCAGTTTTTGATCCTCGTAAACTAGGAATTAAAGGTGCGGA
>NZ_JBHZDH010000061.1:0-17712 GCF_042755925.1 Lysinibacillus sp. NPDC059133
AGTATTGCTATCTATATGTTTTTTATAGTTATGTTGATGCTTTTTAATATACGCATGCAGTTGATATTCACTTAATCCAAAAGATTGACGAATGTGATCTAATTCTTTTGCAGTCTGCTTCAATTCTTTTGAATCATTAAATTTTTTCGCTTTTTGGTAGCAACGTAATTGTTTTCGATAGTGTTTTGATTCTTGCATTAAAGTATATTTTTTTACTGCATAAGACAAAGTTGTATTGTAGAGTGTACGGGCAATTTCAAAACGTTTTAATAGAATATCTTTTTGCCATGTATCTATATGTAACTTGAGTTCTATAACAAAACAATCTTTCTTCCCTTTCGTCATTACCCGTCACTCCTTTCTTTTTTTGATTATTCACAATATACAACATAAACATATGTTCTATAAAGAAAAAAGCACTTCATTCCTCCCACCTCTGAAGAAGTGGGATTCCTGAAGCTCACTTCTGTGAAGGAGCAGGATTTATATGACCCATTCAAATGAAGAAGTTACATTCCAAGAATTCGTCTTATTCATTAAAATCTATAGCAAACAGCTAGAAGAAAATATAAATATCTATCTTCATCTAGAGCCTTCTATTTCTGAGTCGGATCGAAAAAGGACTATGATGCTGTTGGATTCGTTTATTCTTCTGTTAACTCATATTGATATTGAAGATATCAATGAAGAATATGGAGGTTATTTAGATACGTGGCTTCAATCACAATTTTCCATTATAGATATGAGATGCTTTAACCTGTTTCAATTAATACTTGAGAAGTCCTTGATTACCTTTATGATTCAACAGAAACATAGCCGAATGAACGCAATAGTAATGTTTTTACTATCGATGTTTACTTATCTTGTTCAAAGTTATAACAAATATGAGGAAGGGCATAAGAAAAAGTCCGAATCACATGAAAGTTTGGAACTGAAAAATCTTCTATTGTTAGATCAGCTTAATAAGCTACTGATTCGTTGTTCTGGATATCAAGATTTAGCCTCTATATTGTGAAGAGTATTTTCAATATAAAAGATGTGTCTTTTATGCATATGTCCCATGGTCAAATCAATTCTACGGGGTCATTGGTGCAGAGCTTTCAAAAGTACAGAGCATGAAGGGGCGGCTCACTGCACAAGATTTAGTTTTTGGCTCTAAGAAACCGATTTATTTAAGAGACCCTAAAAATTATGTGAAAGAAGAGCATATAAAATTATTTGATTTGTCCTCTGTGATTTTTATACCGATTATTCATGAAGACCAATTGTTTGGGTGGCTGACATTTGATCAGCTTGGAGAAGAATTTGATTGCACCGAAGATGAATTACAGTTACTTGAACAAGTTGGGAAACGCTTGGGGTTATTTTTATCAAGAAAGGGTGAAAAAACGGAGAACTCCTCTGAGCTTCACTTAACAGAACGGGAATCAATGATTTTGGGCTTACTAGCAGAAGGGTATGACAATAAAAAAATAGGTAGCTTACTGTTTTTAAGTGAGCACACAGTAAGAGATTATGTCAGTAGTTTAATGACAAAGCTAAAAGCAAAGAACCACACTCAAGTTGTCGCTTCTGCCTTTCGATTGGGGCTGTTGAATGAAGTGTTTAAAATATGTGAAAAATCCGAGTTCTTCTGTGGTAGGAAATTTAAGGAAATGCTATTGAATGTGCAATAAAAAAGAAGGGGGGAGGGGCGTGTTATAAAGCTTTTCTCCGAATAATAAATATAGTAATAAAACATTATTTACGAATATTACAAGTGAGAGCAACTAAGCTTACACGATTGTAATGTAATTGAAAGCCAATACGATAGAGTGTAATACATTATTTTGCGAGAATGTATATAGAAGCAAGAACAAGAAGCGGAGGAATACACAATGAATGAAAAATTAGAAGGCGTATATGAGGAATACAATCGCTACATATATCACTTATGCTTAAAACTTACTCGCAATAATGTAGAAGCTGAAGATTTAATGCAAGAAGTATGGGTAAAAGTTGTGCGCTATGAGGATAGCGTTGCCGAGGTGGAGCATATTAAAGCTTGGCTTACAACAATTACAATGAATACATTTAGAGATCGCTATCGTAAAAAAACACGACGTAGTAAATACATGATGAACCAACCTGAAACATTAGACGTACCGATTTTAGATTTGGTTCCCAATAATGACATTTCAACTGAAGAAAAAGTTGAAAAAGATATTGTTACTAAATTAGTACAGGATAAAATGGGTCAATTAGATGGAATCTATCGTAAAACATTATGGTATTTCTATATAGACCAATATTCACTTGCTGAAATCTCTACAATTATGAAAGTTTCAATTGGTACTGTGAAATCTCGTTTATTCCGTGCGAAAGCTCGTTTGAAAGAAATGCTAATGGCCGATGTAGCCATAGTAGAGTCAGTGCTACCAGCATGATGAAATGCATTGGTCGCACTAGCAGTAATTACTTAGACGGAAGTATTCGTTCGGCCAATCCATAAAAAAGATGCATTGCAAAATTACTTTGCGATGCATCTTTTTTTGATGGGGGATTTTATCGCTGAAAGAAGTTAAAGTCCGGCGGATGTCACTCACTTAAATGCAGGGCTAAATGAATTTCTAAATAATGTGCTGGGTTGTGTAAATCTCGATTTAATAATTGTTCGATTTTTTCGAGTCGATGGTATAGCGTATTTTGGTGAATGTGTAAGGTGGAAGCCGTTTTCGAAATGGAACGATTTTGATGAATGTAACTACGAAGTGTTGCCAGTAAGGTTTCATCCTTTAGCTTGTACAACGGAGCTAATATATCGTGGACAAATTGTCCAAGCTCTTCTTCGCTTTGCTTGCTGAACAGTCGATTAATACCTAGATCCTCATAACCAAAAATGGTTACTTTATCTTCTTTTTGTGCGTGGTGCAGAGCATGTCGGAGTGCTTGGCGACTTTCTTCTGCACTTTGAGTGACCTTTAGTAAGTGATCTTGAACAGCTCCAATGCCTATTGCCACCTGCTGATGATAAAACTGGACCCAACTAATGATTGCCTGCGTTAATTGTTGTTTTATTTTTTGACGAAAGGCTGTATCTCCTTGTAGTACCCAAACGACCGTTTCACGTTTTGTGAATATAAAATGTTGTCCTTTAAAATACTGCTGTATATGTTGAATGAATTGCATACTATTTTTATGTGAAAATTGTTTTAGCTTAAATTTTACGACGAATGTTGGTTTCTTAATATCAAGTCCTAATTCATCATAACGAGAATCAATGAGTGGGGCGCGTCCAGAGATAAGTTGTTGGAAAAGCTCAAAACGTTCTTTAAAATTCGTTTGTCCAGCTGCCTGTATTTGGAGTGATTTTAAAGTTAAGCTTATCGCCGCATTTTCGATAATCATACGTTGTTGGCTCGTCAATTCCTTCACCTGCTGAATAATTAAATAACCAAAAGTTTCTCTTTCATTTCTAATTGGAAAGACATAGCCTATATCAATGTATTGGTCCTTTTTAATGGTTGCGAGCTTGTCCATCTCCGTTAGCTGTAAAAACGTTTTACGATCTGCTAAATTTACATATTGAACGTCTAATTGCAATAATTCCTTCGTTGTTTGAATGATTTTCATTTCTTGCACATTCTGCAAGGAAAGTTTAATAAAGAGTTGATGAATTTCGTGTTGCTTTACAAAGTAAGCATTTAACCGCTCTATTTCTTCATATGCTTCCGCATTTCTTATTGCAACTGCGGCCTGCGATGCAAAGCTTTCTAGAAGTCTTAAATCACTTTGCTGAAAAGCGCGTTTATTAGTATATTGATGGACAATCATAATACCGAGTTTTCTTTCATGAAAGGTAATCGGAACAGCCATCGATGTATTATTCTCGATTCTTCCTAAATGTACAGCTTCCGTTAATGCGTCGAGATTAAGTTTTGTGACATTGCTCATGATCTCTAATGTTTCGTGGTAGTTGTAAATGCCTGATACACCTGTTTGAAATGTATAACCTGCCATTCCTTCGCCTAATTGAGGAGCGTAATCAAAGATACGCTCTGTTACACCCGCACTAGCTACTGTATATAAACGCTCCATTTCAGGGTTGAATAACATTAAAAATCCACGATCAATTACTGGTATGGCTAAAATGGCAAAATCCATGATCGTTTGCAACAGCGTTTTTATTTTCAAAGTTGAGTTCATAGCGCCCATAAGCTGTATAATGGCTAATTTTTGCTCACGTTGCCGCATAAGGGTTTTCTGATAAAAGGTCTTTTCTAGCTGCCAAACTAAAAATTTTTCATCATAATCTGTAAAGTCTCCAAAGATGATCCCTTGGACAATACACGCATTTGGCTCTGGAATGTATAACGTTGCACTGAAGCGCTGCTGTTGTGTATCCAAATGTATTCCTTTTAAATCAGGTTTTATTTCACAAGGCCGACCATAAAATAAAGACCATTCCTTTGTTGCGCCATAAATATAAAAGCTACAATTATCGTCGTTCAATACTATTTCTTTATGTTCCTTTGAAAACACCGCTAATTCGACTCCTTCCCCTAAATTTCAGAATTTCTTCTAATGAACTTTTATAAACATTGTAAGATATTCTAATGATTTCGTCCTTTATTTTTCTTAATATTTAGATAATTTATCGAAAGGGGTGGGGGTATGAATGTCGAACTAAAAAACCGCAGTAATTTAATTTTAGGCGTTTTATTCTTTGGATGGATGGTTTCATACATTGACAGAACGGCTATCAGCTTAGCTTTAATCAATATTGGGAATGAACTGTCCTTAACAGCAACGGAATTAGGATTTGTTTTAAGTGCGTTCTTCTTTGGATATGCTGTGATGCAAATTCCTGGTGGATGGCTAACGGATAAGTATGGAACGAAGAAATTATTAATTAGTGCAGTTATTTTTTGGTCCGTTTTCACGGCGTTTACAGGGCTAGCTTGGTCACTCACTTCATTGCTCTTCATTCGATTTTTATTTGGTATTGGGGAAGGTGGATATCCTGCTGCAAGTACGAAAGCAATCTCTATTTATTTTCAAAAAGAACAACGTACAAATGCTCAAACGACGATGATGTCATCCAATATGATCGGTGGTGCTGTCGCTCCTATTATTTGTGCACCTCTATTATTGGTAATGGATTGGCGCACTGTATTTTTCTTAATTTCTGGTCTAGGACTTATTTTTGTGGTTGCTCTTTTATGGAGTACTAAAAATGCACAAACATTTACGTCAGAGGAGCGAGTGGAAAAAGAAGAGAAGGGCTCTTTTGGCAAAGTATTAAAAAATACTTATTTAATGCGTGTACTTCTTATTTTCTTCTTTATTAATATTGCAAATTGGGGGTTAAATACTTGGATGCCAACCTATTTAATGAAAGTGCATGGTCTTGATTTGAAAAATGTCGGCTTCATCGCTGCGATACCAGCAATTTTTGGAATGGTTGGCATGATTATAAGTGGGCGTATCATCTCAAAGCTAGGAGGGCGTTCAAAATATGGCGTAATTTTCGGAGCAGTTGTACTAGCTGTTTGTTTATTTCTCATGTCTACAGCCGGTTCTGCAGCACTAGCTATTACGTATCAATCAATCGCCTTTATATTTGTCTCTTTTATGGCCTCTTTCATATTTACAACGCCACATCGTGTTGTCAATCAGCAAAATGTTGGAACCGCTTTTGGCATAGTCAATTTTGGTGGACAAGCAGCAGGGATTATTTCGCCAACAATTATGGGTTATTTAATTAATGCATCGGATGGTTCCTTTAAAACATCGTTTATATTTTTAGCCATTATGTGTGTCATCGCTGCTGTCATCGCTGTTACTTTACCAGTTAACCATCAGCAACAAACAACTATAAAATCTGTGGAGGGATACTAATTATGAAACAGCAATTATTTGAATGGATACAAAAAAATGAAGAAACATTTAATAATATGGCGAAGCAAATTTGGGATAGTCCTCAGTTAGGCTATGAAGAGACATTTGCGTCTTCACTGCAACAAGATTTTCTAAAAAAAGAAGGGTTTGAAATTGTTACGCCAATTGGCGATGTACAAACTGCTTTTTATGCACAGTGGGGATCAGGTAGTCCAATTATTGGATTTTTAGGAGAGTTTGATGCGCTTCCAGGGTTATCACAGCAAGTTAGTACATTATATTCGCCAGTAGAGGAGGGGGCCCCTGGGCATGGCTGCGGTCACAATTTATTAGGAACGGCTGGGGTAGAAGCCGTAGTTGCTTTAAAAGAAGTGATGACGCTTCACAATATACAAGGAACGATCCGCTATTATGGTTGTCCAGCAGAGGAATTGTTATCTGGAAAATCGTATATGGCACGGGCCGGTGTGTTTGATGACTTAGATGTTGTCTATACGTGGCATCCATTCACGTTTAACATGACAGCGAACTTCTCTATGCAAGCACTCACAGCCATTGAATTTTATTTTTCAGGTCGGACAGCACATGCCGCTGGTGCGCCACATCTAGGGAGAAGTGCGCTTGATGCTGTTGAATTGACGAATGTCGGAGCCAATTATTTACGCGAGCATGTGCCAGACGGATCTCGTATTCATTATCAAATTACAAATGGTGGCTTAGCACCGAATATTGTTCCAGATAAAGCGAGTGTCTATTATTACCTACGCGGAGCAAATCGTGATGCTGTCAAAGATTTAGAACGCAGACTCATTAAGGTGGCGAAAGGGGCAGCGATGATGACAGAAACAGAAGTGCATTTGGAACTGAAGGCAGGCTGTTACGATACATTACCGAATCTTACATTAAATGAGCAAATGTTGGCGCAGTGGGACGATCTACCGCCATTATCCTTTACAGAGGACGAGCTTACTTTTGCAAAGTCGCTACAGGCTTCATTAGATCCTTCTGTTCTTGCAGGTACCGCCCAACAATCTTTTGTACCAAATGAAATAAGTAAGGAGGTATTGGTGGAGCAAGTATTTCATATGCCACAAACTTTTCGCAAATCCATGCAAGGTTCTAGCGATTTAGGGGACGTTTCGTGGATTGCGCCCCTTGGTCAGGTATTTACAACTTGTGCTCCATATGGGGTGCAGGTGCATACTTGGCAAGCAACTGCTGCTTTTGGATCTTCACTCGGCATGAAAGGAATGCATTATGCGGCAAAAGCAATGGCAGGAGCAGCGCTTGATTCCTTACTAAATCCAGATGTAATGAAAAAAGCGAAGGAAGAATTTACAAATTTAAGAGCTGGGAAACAGTATGAATGTGGCATTCCGGAAGAAGTGAGAGCGCCAAATCCGGTTTAAACAAAGGTTTAGGGTGGGGAGAATTCTTCACCCTTTTCGATGTTTCTTTTTTACAAACTGGACATTGATGCGTACATTTAGGCAATTGTACATACAATGCGATTCGATCGCCTACTTCTTCTACTTTCGTAATCTCTACATCTTTTAATCCTGGGATATTCATGTTAAAATTCATTTGCACAGTTCACCTTTCTATTACTTGTTTCTCGACAATTCAAGTATATATAAATCGGCGAATCTGTGCTTTTTTTATGCGCGGAATTGTGTGAATACCCCAACAAATATTATAGAACCTAAAAACCCTATCAATTTCAGGTGGTGATTTAATAATCTTTGCAGGCAACGTTTGCTGGGCACTTTACGGTGTACTCGGACGTCGATTTATAAAGAATGCTACTCCGCTATCTACCACCACTTATACGATGATTACTGGTGCTGTTAGTTTAATAGTGGTTTCTTTATTCACCTCAAATCCTGTCTCTTTACCGAACATTTCTATTGGAGCTTGGGGAGCAATTGCCTTCATGGCTTTCTTTACAAGTGTTTTGGGTTACCTTTGGTGGAATCAGGGGAAAAAGGAGATTGGCGCAAGTAAAACATCTCTATTTTTTAATCTTGTTCCTGTTGTAACAATGATTATTTCATTTGTTATTGGAACACCGATAACGGTATTTCAAATTATTGGGACTATGTTAGTTTTATTAGGTGTTTTAACTGCTTCGGGGGCAACAATTATTCCTAAGCGCAATACTGAAGAACGAGCAGCTATATAATAAATCATTCAAAGAAACAATTAATCTTTATTTCAAATCTACAAATCCTACCGAGAAACTACTAACCTAGACTCAGCTATGCTATGTACAAACAAACAGAGGGAAAGGCGAGGGGGAGTTACCAAAAAAATTGAGCCAAAAGAAAAACACCGTAAAAAGTTAGATACATGTCTAACTTTTTACGGTGTGAAAATGAAGCGTTTACTCATATCGATTAGGTTCAGCGTTGAGTAATTTTGAAAAAATATCACGTAATGTTTGTACTTCATCAGCTGATAGCATACCAAACATATTGTGTATAATTTCGCTAACTTGCTGACGGGATTCTTCTAATATATCTTCGCCATCAGCTGTAATTTTCAATTGAGAAGCTCGTCGATCTGTTGCATGCTGTGTTTTTTCAAGAAAGCCAGCATTAATGAGCTTACCTGTTAAAACAGTGACACCACCTGTTGTCACTTTTAACCGATCAGCAATGGCAGAAGGGCGCTTTGGTCCCTCCTGCGATAAGTAGTCTAAAATTAAAATATGGGATTTTGAAAAGCCGAGTACATTATGATTATTCCACTCGTTTGCCCACTTACGCTCAATGGAAGATACTACTTCAAACAACGAGGTAATGGCTCTTTCTTTTTCTTGATCCATATAAGGTCAACTCCAAAACTGTTTTAACTTTCTTGTGCTAATCTTGTCATCGCGTTTAACTCAAAAGCACGTACTCTCCGTGGAATAAAACGACGGATGTCCATCTCATTGTACCCAACTTGAATACGTTTTTCATCAACTAAGATAGGGCTTCGTAACATTCTTGGGTGAGCTTGGATGATGGCAAACAACTCTTGAATAGAGAGTTGATCAATATCAATATTTAAATTTTTAAAATCATTTGAGTTCGTTGCAATAATTTCATCTGTTCCATCTTCTGTCATGCTTAAAATCTCTTTAAATTCAGCAAGTGTTAGTGGATGTGATGTAATACGTTTTTCTTTATATTCGATGTTGTGATCTTTTAACCATTTTAATGCTTTTCTGGATGAAGAACAGCTCGCTTGTGAATAAATTGTAACTGTCATTCTTCATTCCCCGCTTTCTTTTTTAGGATTATATTTGATATATATCTTATTAGTAAGTTAAATAGGTTATACATATATCTTACTAGTAAGCTATATATAAATCAATAGTTATTTTTAAAAATTTAACTAGTAATAACATTTTTTTTATTACACTAAAATATACGCACAAAAGAGCGAAAAGTTTCGCAAATTAAGCTTACAATGATGTAAGTTTTGTTAAATCTTAATAATAGAAGCTCATAGAATAATGAGAGCTGTTCTAATATAGAGAGAAATAGTCTGATATAACTTCTTTTAGTGGGTGTCCAAACACCTGCTGAAAGAAATTAAAGCCTCCGA
The DNA here is from genome assembly GCF_042755925.1 of Lysinibacillus sp. NPDC059133. Classification (NCBI taxonomy): domain Bacteria; kingdom Bacillati; phylum Bacillota; class Bacilli; order Caryophanales; family Bacillaceae; genus Lysinibacillus; species Lysinibacillus sp. NPDC059133. Next base: position 9,475 of record NZ_JBHZDH010000061.1, read on the forward strand.
ACACAATTATGCCGGGCCACAATTGATAGGTAATAGATATATTGTTTATCCACTCATTATTATTATGATTGAATGCAGATTTTTATGCATAGATAAGTAAATTTTTGTTTTCAAAAAGTCGATTCGGAAAGCTTGGGGGAGGGGAACCGTACATACTGCTCGAGTAAGGGGAAGTATTGTTCAGGTAAGCCGGAGAAGTGATCAGGTAGGAACGAAAAGTGATCGGGTACGCGGAAGAAGTGATCGGGTAGACCGAAAAACTGCTCGGGTATCCCGAAGAACCGCAATCGCTCAAGTATAGTTCCTAAACAAACGTTACCCACGCCAGAGTTTCAAGCAAAAAAAGAGGGCAGCCCCGAATGATCAAAAAAAATCACACCGGAAACGGCCCTCATAAATAATATTTCTAGTTTTGTTGTCCTGAAGTAAACCAGTCTTGGACATCCCAAACCTTTGTCGCTAAACCTTCATAGAAATCAGGTTCATGGCTTACTAATACGATTGTGCCTTTAAATTCTTTCATGGCACGCTTTAGTTCATCTTTTGCATCGACATCTAAGTGGTTTGTCGGTTCGTCAAATAGAAGCCAGTTTGCTTCTTCCATCATGAGCTTACATAAACGTACCTTTGCTTGCTCACCACCAGATAAAGAATTAAGTGGGCGAGTAATATGATCCGTTTTTAGTCCTGCGCGTGCTAATGCTGCACGTACTTGTGCTTGCTCCATAGAAGGGAAGGCATTCCACACATCATCAATAGGTGTAATTTTTTCAGCTTTTACTTCTTGTTCGAAGTAAGATGGGTAAAGATAGTCACCACGAAACACTTTTCCATCTAGCGGATTTATTTTGCCTAACATCGTTTTTAATAATGTTGATTTACCAACACCATTCATACCGACTAGAGCAATTTTTTCCCCACGTTCAATAGCGAATGTAAGTGGAGGAAGTAATGGCTTGTCCTTGTCGTATCCAATGACTAAGTTTTCAGCCTCTACTACATAACGACCAGAAGAACGTGCCTCTTTAAAGCCGAATTCAGGCTTTACAGCTGTTTCAGGACGGTCGATACGCTCTAAGCGGTCAAGCTGCTTGGAGCGAGATTTTGCACGACCAGTAGTTGAGTAGCGCGCTTTATTTTTCGCAATAAAATCTTCTTGTTTTTTAATGAATTCCTGTTGTTTTTCATAGGCATCGATATGCTGACGTTTATTGATTTCAGCAAGCTCTAAAAACTTTTCATATGTCGCAGTATAGCGAGTCAATTTTGAAAATTCTAGTTGGAAGATAACATCCACCGTTTCATTCATAAACTCTGTATCATGCGAAATTAGTAAGAAAGCGTGTGGATAGTTCTTTAAATAGTTTTTCAACCATGTAATATGCTCTTCATCAAGATAGTTTGTCGGCTCATCTAGTAATAATACTTTTGGTTTTTCAAGTAATAGCTTAGCTAGTAAAACCTTTGTACGTTGACCACCGGAAAGAGCAGCGACATCACGGTCTAAGCCTATTGCATCAAGACCAAGACCTCGTGCAACCTCATCAATTTTCATATCAAGCGAATAGAAATCACCTGCATCCAGAGCATCTTGCACCTCAGCCATTTGCTCTAGTAAATCTTCCAATTCTTCAGGTGTTGCTTCAGCCATTTTTCCTGTAATTTCATTGAGCTCTTCTTCTTTTTTATATAAAGGAAGGAAAGCGTCACGTAATGCATCACGCATAGTTCGGCCAGCTGTCAATACAGTGTGCTGATCTAAATAACCATAATGCGTTCCAGGAAGCCATTCAACCTTCCCAGTATCGTGGATTGCTTGGCCCGTAATGATGCCCATTAATGTTGACTTACCAACACCGTTTGCACCTACAAGACCAATATGATCACCTTCAACTAGACGAAAAGAGACATCTTTAAAAAGCGTGCGGTCACCGAATGAATGACCTAAATTTTCAACTGTTAATATTGCCATATATGTTCCTCCGAGATAGCGGCTAAGCTTTTTTATAACCGCTAGTTAATATTATTAATCAATTGCCTTGGCATAATTGCGTCCAGAGGCATTAACTTCTTTCAGCGGGAGTTTGGACACCCGCTGAAAGAAGTTATAGTTCTGCTAATTGTTTATTTAACTCCGCTAGCGTTGCTTCCATATTTGCAAGGCGTTGCTCTGCTTTTGCTACTTGATCATTATGACCTGTAGATTCAAGCTTTTCAATGTCGCCTTGTAAATTCATATAATCCATTTTAAGCTCTTTAATTTGATATTCAATATCACTTTTTGATGGCATGATGATTGCTCCTTTATGTGTTTAGTTGTATAACGAATGCGTGTAAAAGCGATGGAGGTTTTTTTATCCCCCACCGCTTATTAGTTACTATCAATCGGGTATTTATGATGCTTGAATTCACTTCTTGTAATTACAGATAAGTGAAAGTGAAAGTTCTACTGTATTGTATCATATCCACCTGCAAAGAATCATTAAGTAGAAGCGATATTGTGTCGATCGTAAGCGAAATCTAAAAGTACTGACTGTAGTGCTTCATTGTTACTTGCAAGATTGAGCTGTCGTTGTTTTTTAACAGCCCGTTCGCTTCGAGCTTCATGTAATAAAAATTCCATGACAGCGTTTTGAATTTGTGATTGTTTCATTTTGCGACCAAGTCCAAGGTGAATAAAACCATTTTGCTCGCGAGGAAAGGCATGTAATAGCTCAGCCTCAGTTTGGGCAAGTGTAATACAAGGTACACCATAAGAGGCGATTTTATAAGGTGTATAGTTAGCATTACAAATAATAACATCTGCTTTTGGTAATAGTTTTAGGAGTGCGTTTTTATCACGAAGAATGGCAGTGTTACGACGACTAAGCACCATCATTTGCAAATCATCTGTTGCATGTCGATAGCTATCATCTATCATCACTGTAATTTGTAGTGGGATTTGTAGCTGCGTTAAGTGTCGAAGAGTACGGTAGGTTAAGTTATGCTCGTCCCCATCCTCAAAAGCAACAACGATATGAGGTGGGCTTTCGGGTGTTTTGTTGTCTGGTCGATCCTCAAAATTTTGATAAGCTTCTGGTAATGCAAAATTAAAGCTTCCACCAATATAATGAGAGGGTAAATAATCTTTAACTTCTTGATAAAGTGCTAGCAATACACAGTCACAGGCTTGGCCACCCTCACCTAAATCATCAAAATGAATGATTGTTTTGCAGAACGGTCGTAAATTTTGTACTTGCCAGCTTTCAGAGTTACGGCCATCTCTTACAATTAAATCAGGCTGAATACCTTTCATTTGCTTGGGTAGCTCATCGAAATGTTCAAATAAGATTGGCGAGAGATTGTCATTCATTAAAATTTGAATCCCATCATTTGAAGGGGTCTTTACAAATATGAAAACTTGTTCATTTGTAAGTAGCTTTGCCAGCGTTGCAACCCGTTCAAAAGGATACAGCCCTTTATCGATACAGCTTTCAATAATGAAAACAATCGTCTTTTTTAGTTCCATTGTTTGAGTTTCGTTTTGCAAGTGTATCCCATCCTTTCATCCGTCTATTTAAACTATGGTGAATGATGGGCAAGTATGTGTAAAAAATTAGGATTAGATAAATTATAGCTCTAAATAGTTTTTCAAACTTCTACAAATTAAATGAGGAAGAGCTCCCTTTTTAACCGATAAATAAAGTAGAGTTTGGGGGAAGATACATATAGGATTGTTTTAGTTTTTTAGCAAAAATAGAAGCTTTGTTCCGACAGTGAGGTTTCTGGAGCAAATGAGCTTAGGAGGGGGAGAATCGATGGGAATGCGCGCAGCGATTGTTGTAGGGGCTACTGGATTAACAGGTACCTCTCTTGTAGAACAATTATGTGAAAATGATGAATATGTTTCAGTTACGGTGATTGCACGAAGAGCGCCAGCATTTACGCATCCAAAGCTAGAAGTGAAAATTCGTAATTTAGATACTTTAGAGGAAAAAGATATCGAATTTGCACATGAGCTTTATTGTTGTTTAGGAACAACGATTAAAAAGGCAGGATCTCGTGAGGAATTTGAGAAAGTTGATTTTGAATATCCGCTAACGATTGCCTCGTTAGCAAAAAATCGAGGAATTCCACATATGCTAGTCATTACAGCAATGGGGGCAAATGAAAAATCTCCATTTTACTATAATCGAGTAAAAGGAAAGCTTGAACATGATCTGATGGAGCTAGGCTTACAAAGACTTTCTATTATTCGCCCGTCTTTATTGGTTGGGGAGAGAGAAGAGTTTCGTTTAGGTGAAAAGGCGGGAGAGAAGGTTTTAAAGTTAGCAAAGCCATTATTAGTTGGACCGTTAAAGCGTTCAAGAGCTATAGAAGCTTCCCAAGTTGCGAAGGCGATGATCGTTATTGCATTGTACGGCGATAAACAGCCAGTTACCATCTATCCATCTCAGGAATTGGCTCAGTTAGATTTTCCTGAAACGCAGAATGAGGACGTTTCAAGAGAGAATTTATTTAATTGGGAGAAGCGCAAATTATCGAGTACCAGCGATGAAGGAGATAAAGTAAATCAAGAAGTCGTGATTAATCGAGATAAATATAAAATAGAAGAAACCGTTGTAGATAAAGAAGTAAAATTCCAACGTCGTGAGGATAAATAAGGTCCATCACCATAGAGTGGGGTTGATTTCCGTTCCGACTGGGCGCTTTGTTGTTGTTGCTGTCGCTGCGCTTTCGCACAGATAAAACAATTGTTGCTGTCGCTGCGCTTTCGCACAGATAAAACAATTGTTGCTGTCGCTGCGCTTTCGCACAGATAAAACAATTGTTGCTGTCGCTGCGCTTTCGCAAAGATAAAACATTTGCTGCCGCTACGTTAGCACTACGATTTCGCACAGAAAACATCCGCTTCGCTGCAGGGTCTCAGGCCAACAGATGTTTTTTGCGCGAAAGCGGCTCGACGCTCACCCGCAGGAAAGCAAGTAGCCCGTAGCGAAAATCAGCGTCTTATAACTATGGATAAAAGTGGTTAACCAATTTATCTGTGAAAACATATTTTTATAACAAGTCTTCGCCATACCAAAGTCTTTTTTCTGAAGCGATATTTCTTGTGTAGACTACGTTCCGCCTAAAGACTGAAATTACGGTTTTAACTACTACAATTCTTTTCGTGCCTCTTTTCATTTGTTACAATATTATTGTAGAAGATGAATGTGGAGGCAAAAAGAAAATGAAAATTTTACTCGTTGATGGCACAATGTTTGGTCGTAAAACTGGTGCTATTTTAGAGCAAGTAGAGCAATATATTAAAGAATTAGATGCTAGTTTCGAATTAGAAATTATGCATTTTAGTCAATATAAGCATCAAATTGTAGACGGTTCACCGTTAAATGATGACATGAAGGAAATGATTCAAAAGTTTGAGGAAGCGGATGCGTATATTATCGCTACACCGATTTTCCAAGCATCGATCCCGGGCGTTTTGAAAAATGCATTTGATTTCTTGCATCCAAAAACAATGCGCTATAAGCCAGTATCTATCGTGGCAAATGGAGGCACATATCAACACCATTTAGTAGTAGAAAATCAGTTAAAACCAATTTTGGACTACTTCCGTGCCCTTGTGACTCCGAACTATGTATACACACACACATCTCATTTTGATGCAGATAATAATATTGTAGACGAAGATGTTCATAATCGTTTACGTGAATTGGCTCGTGTTTTTGTACAATATTGTGAAATGAGCAAAACATTGCCGAAAGAACCGATCGATCAACATTAAAATAAGATCTTTATCCCTTGTGCAGTGGAAGGAAATCACTGTGCAGGGGATTTTTCTTTTTAACTTCATGCTGTTGCTGCCGCTTCGCTTTCGCACAGACAAAACCTTTTGCTGCCGCTACGTTAGCACTACGCTTTCGCGCAAAAGACATTTGTTGGCACAAAGCCGACTCCGGACGCAATTATGCCGAGGTATAATTGAAGTATCCTTTTACGATGTGATAAAATTGAACTTTAGTGAAACGGAAGGGAGGGCTGCTCATGCAGGACATCGCTTTACTAGAAAAACAACGCTGTAGTCTAATATTGACGAATAAGGCGAAGGAAGCGGTAGAGGAATGCTCAGCAAATGAGCATGCCTTTTTTGCCTTACAAAAAGCATTTACCGTCTATATCGAAAAGCGCAAAGCTAAAACAATTGGTGAAACGTTTTTATCGATTTATTTTAATGCAGAGCAAAATGAAAAGTTAACGGACGTCCTTGCTGAGAAAACAGCCATTATGGATTGTGTGCTTAAGGTTGAAGGGTTGCTAGCTACAAATCTTCGTTTTGTACATATGCGAGGCCCCATCAATACCAATCGACGCTTACCAGCGGCATTACAATTTGTCACAAGACCTAATAATGGAGCAGGGATTCCGCTTGATCTTCATTCAAAAATAAGAGGGCTACCAATAGCCGAGGAGCGCACAGAATATGTGAAAAAGCGTATCTCGAGCTGGGAAGGCTTTTTAAAAATTCAAGAACGTGATGCGACCATTGATGACATTCATACAGAATTTAAGCAAAGCTATTTTAATGAAGATTTTACTAGGCTCACAATTGTTTGCCCTTATATAAAATCGAAGGAATGGAAGAAGCTTGAAGGGTTAAGTGTGAACATTCAAGGAGTTCGCGGTGAAATTGGACAAGTATTAAAGGCTCATGCAGGGAAACAGACAATAGAAATTGACTTGAAGCCTTTTGTGCAGGATTTAGCACGTAAAGATCAGCTTAACCTTCGTTCGAAGCAAGCGAGCTTTAGTAATTTTGCGACATTGAGTCAAATTAGACGATTACGCAATGGTTTTACCAAGCTTGAAAAAGGCGAGGCAGTTAACCCTAATTTAGAGACAATATTATTTGAAAAACGTCCAACTGTCCGAACATCAAAGCTTCGAGAGGATATTGTTTTTCACAATAATTTAAACGAATATCAGCGACGGGCTGTTTTAGGCGCATTGTCCGTTGAAGATTTGTATGTGATTCAAGGACCTCCTGGCACAGGGAAGACAACTGTTATTTCTGAAATTTGTCAGCAAAATGTCAAGGCTGGCTTAAAAACACTCGTGGCTTCTCAATCAAATCTAGCCGTGGATAATGCTTTAGGACGACTACTTTCTAATCAAGAAATTCGAATTTTGCGCTATGGTAGAACGGAAAGTATTGAAGAAGAGGGTAAAAAATTTATTGAGGAAAATGTTGCGCTTCATTGGCGTGAGCAAACTCTCGTAGCGATCGAAGAGGAGATCATAGCCTTTACAGAACGTGAACAGGAACTAAAATCAAGTATTAGCGAGGCTGAAGAAGAGCTAGAAAAACTTGAGGCATGGCTTGAGGAGCTAACAAAGGAAATAGCTGCGAAAGAACAGGCCGCAATTGACGAGCCTATTTTACAGCAGGAAATACAAGCATTAAAGAAAGAGTTAAAGTCTGCAAAAGCCGAGCAGCAGGAGAACGAGGCACATAAAGAGCATTACGAAAAACAGCTGGCGCAAATTGAGCCTGCTGTAAAGTCGCTTGAGCAGACACTTGCTGAAAGTCCGTCTATCGAGCAGCTGAAGCTTACTTTAGAGGAAACTACTCAAAAGATGGAGCAGTTGGAAGCAGCTGCTCAATATAAGGAACTGCAAGAGCAAAAGCAGCATTTAGCAGTGCAGTTCAAAGATATCCAATTGAAATATGAAGAGGAAAATAATCGACTTCGATTAATGAAGGAAGCCGAAAAATATATCGGTAATTTAACGTCCTATGAGCGAATCGAACGATTTTTACAGCACTATCAAATTCGCCCATCTTATGTGCTGTCACAGCAAATTAGTCGTTTACAGCATTTAGAGGATGCTAAAGATTTAGATGCATGGGCAACCATCAATTCACGTCTACAAAAAGCGATTGCAAAGCTTGAGGCGTTGGTATCGGATGAAGAAAAAGAGCGGGCCCTTGCTAAAAGAAGATTGCAGCCAGTTCAATCGTTTTCATTGCAAAATCTAACAGGTGTTTTTGCACAACTCAATACAGCCTTTCAAGATGATCAAACACCACCAGCCGGGCAAATTGAAAGTTTCTTGCTCGGATTATATATGCGTCGTGATTTTGTCTGGCAAAAAGGTATAGCTCTTAAACAACAACAAGAGCATAAAGATCAGGAATTCGAGTCGTTACGTAAAGGTATTGGAGGCTTATTACATCAAGAATGCGCGATTACAAGC